>DATBZX010000119.1:0-21102 GCA_036512955.1 Terriglobales bacterium | reverse complement strand
ACATGGTCGTGGTTGGCGAGTCGGCGACCAGCGAGGCCTCTGCGCCTGTTGATTACGTGGTTTCCGGAGCGCAAATCATCACCCTGAACATCAAGTAACAGTCGCTCAGGTAATTTAGCGCCTTGGTCGGGACGGCTGCCCTCCGTGCAGAATCCATTTTGAGCGACGTTTCCCGCGTCCCAGAACGATTTCAAACTTTGGTTACATCCGACCCATCTTCGATCATGACAAGATTCCTTCGATTTGCGCTGGTCTGCCTCGTGCTGTCTTCAGTCGCCGCGGCAGAGGGCACGCGCACCTGGCAGCAAACCAAGTACGACGAGTTTGAAAAGGGAACGGCGCGTGGAGTCGCCATCAACAGTGACGGCAGCCTGTCGCTGGCGCCTTTGTTCAACACACTCTACACTTCGGCCTCGACCTATCTTTGGGACCTCGCCTCCGACGCTGAGGGCAACATCTATGCTGCCGCCGGATCGCCCGCGCGGGTCTATAAGATCACGCCCGAGGGTAAAGCGAGCGTCATCTTTGCTCCCCAGGAATTGCAGGTACAGGCGCTCGCGCTCGACAGCAGCGGTGCAATCTATGCCGCCACCTCGCCTGACGGCAAGGTGTACAAGATCGTGCGTGGCGCGTCCGCTCCCGCTAAGAAACCCGAAACTGCGCCGGAAAGCTCCAAGTCAAGTCAGTCCGGCGACACGGCGCGACCCGCAGTTGCGGTCGATCCTTCCTACACCGCCAGCGTATTTTTCGATCCCAAAACGAAGTACATCTGGACGCTGGCACTCGACAAGCAAGGACGACTCTATATCGGCACCGGCGATCGTGGCGAGATCTTTCGGGTGGAACCGAACGGCAACGGCGCCGTGTTCTTCAAGAGCGATGAAGCCCAGATTCGCGCGCTCGACTTCGATAAGTCGGCCAACCTGATCGCTGGGACCGATGGCAGCGGCCTGATTTATCGCATTTCTCCTCAAGGTGAAGGCTTCGTGCTTTACAGCGCACCCAAGAAAGAGATCACCGCACTCACTGTCGATGAGCAGGGCAACATCTACGCCGCCGGGGCTGGCGATAGGCGGGCAGGAGGTCCTCCCTCGCAACCGGGAACGCCCGGCGGTCCACCCACCAGCGCTCTCCCGACAACCATAATCGTGCAGCAAGGCGCAGCACAGGCGCAAGGTACCGCTCCGGGCATAACCGCGATTCCATTTCCCAACGTGATCAACGTTGGTGGTTCCGAGATCTATCGCATCGCGCCGGATGGCTCGCCCAAGACAATCTGGTCGTCGAAGGAAGACCTGGTCTATGCGCTTGCTTTTGATCCCACGGGCCGCCTGCTCGCCGGTACCGGAAATAAAGGGAAGATCTACTCCATCCTCGGCAACGACTATTCCGACCTTGCTCAGGCTAGTGCTAACCAGGTGACCGCATTCGCACGCGCGCCCAAGGGAGGTCACTACGCTGCCACCAGCAATCTCGGCAAAATCTTCCTGCTCGGTCCCGGTCCGGTCGCCGAGGGTACGTACGAGAGCGATGTTTTCGACGCCAAGATTTTCTCCAAGTGGGGACGAGTGGAAGTGCGCGGTACCGGCAACTTCGAACTTTTCGCCCGCAGCGGCAACGTGGACAATCCTGACCGCAATTGGAGCCCGTGGAAGAAAATCGATCTGGCTAAGGACTTGCCTGTCGACGCGCCGTCCGCTCGCTTCATTCAATGGAAGGCCGTGCTTCGTTCGGGCAATCCTGCGGCGGCGATCGACTACGTCACCCTGAATTACCTTCCCAAGAACGTCGCCCCCGAAGTCGAGGACGTGAGCGTGATGGTTGGGGCGCGCGTCCCCTCAACCACGCACACCAGCAACAGCATGTCCGAGAACGCAGCATACGAGTCGCCCATTCCCACCGTTCCTGACAAGCATTCGATTGCGGTGAAGTGGAAAGCCCGCGACGCCAATGACGACCAGTTGCTGTATAGCGTGTACTACCGCGGCGATGGCGAGTCCCAATGGAAACTGTTGCGCGATGGCGTCGACGACCGCTACGTCAACCTTGAGGCTGACCTCTTTCCCGATGGTGGTTACATGATTCGCATCGTAGCTTCCGACGGACCTTCGCACTCGCTGAACGATGCTCTCACTGGCGAACAGACGAGCAGCCGCTTCGAAGTGGACAACACTCCGCCGCACGTCGAGTTCGCTAACACCAAGATCGAGGGTGGAAACCTGCATCTGGCATTTCGGGCGACAGACAGCTTCTCGCCCATCAGCCGGGCCGAATATTCCATCGACGCCGACGACTGGCAGACCGCCGAACCAGTTGGCCAAATCTCCGATTACAAGATCGAGAACTACGACCTGCAGGTTCCGCTTCCAGCGCCTGCGCCGGGGAAGCCAGCAGTTGACGAGCACACCATTGTGGTTCGCGTCTTCGATCGCTTCGAAAACCTCGGCGTCGCCAAAACGGTGCTCAAAGCAACCCCAACGGCATCGCACTGACGCATTCCGGCCGCGCACGATGAAACTGCTTTCCTATCTCGATGTCGCTGGACTCCTGGTCTGCTCGGTGTATTGCACCATCCCGCTGTTCTGGCTGGTGTTTCATCCCTTCGTCGAGCGCTGGCGGCAGTACGGTCGCAAAGCCTACCTGGCAATCATGCCGGCTTGGGGAACCTTCATGGCAGCGGCTTTCGTGCTGGGCTGGCCGATCCGGCATCTGCACTTGTACGAGAGCAGGGTCGCGTGGGTGATGGGTGCGCTTTTCATCCTGGCGGGCCTTTCCATTTACAGGTCGGCATCATTGGGCTTCGACCGCGCCAAAATCTCAGGTCTGGCTGAGCTCGAACTGGGTCAGCATGAGCAACGGTTGGTCATCACCGGGATTCGCACCCAGGTGCGGCATCCGATTTATCTCGGCTACCTTTGCGAAGTCATGGGCTGGACGCTGGCCACCGGATCGATCGCCCTCTGCGGCTTGCTGGTATTTGCGGCGATCACGGGTGCCATCATGATTCACCAGGAAGACGCCGAGTTGGAGGCCCGCTTCGGCGATGCCTATCGCGAGTATCGTGACAATGTTCCTGCGCTGCTGCCGAAGTTTCCAGTGTGAGGCGTGAACCCGGCTCGTCGGCCTGCTGCTCCCACTTCGCTACAATGACATCTGGCCGATGCAAGGCTGGAGCCGGTGCCCCTCTCGATGCATTTTGAACTTTTCGTTGCCGCGCGGTATCTCAGGGCTAAGCGCCGCCAGGCGGTCATCGGCATCATCACCGTCATCTCGATCGTCGGAGTTGCGGCTGGCGTCGCGTCGCTCATCATCGCTTTGGCCATCAACAACGGATTTCGCCAGGACCTTCAGGCCCGCCTGCTCGGATCGACCTCCCACATCAATCTGTTGCGCGTGGAGGCCGACGGAATCCGCAACTGGCAACCGCTGCTCTCCCAGCTAGAGAAGCAGCCACACGTTGTCGGGGCAGCCCCCGCCATTTATGAGCAGGTGCTGATTTCACGCGGGGCCCGCGCCCAGGGCGCGGTTCTCAAAGGCATCATTCCCTCCGAGGAGAACAAGGTCAGCGACTTGCTGAGCTCCGTTAACATCGGATCGGCCAATGCGTTGTCGTCACCACAAGCAGCGACGATAGAACAAGCTCCGCCCGATGCGGACGAGCCGAACTCACTCTCGAGCCGCGTTACGTCATCCCTCGCTCCAATCGTGCTGGGCAAGGACATGGCCGACCAACTCGGTGCCACCGTCGGATCCCTCGTCACCGTGACCAGTCCTCAGGGCGAGCTGACGCCCTTCGGTATTGTTCCCAAGTACGCCCGATTCAAAGTTGTCGGCATTTTCACCTCGGGCTTTTACGACTACGACAACACCTGGGCATTCATTCGCTTGTCCGACGCGCAGCACCTCTTCGACCTCAGCGATGTGGTATCCGTGCTGGAGTTCAAAGTCGATGACATCTACCAAGCCGCCGCGATAGGACGCAATCTTGAAACGGCAGCCGGCAAGGGTTTCATGTCCGCCAATTGGATGGAGCAGAACCGTGCCCTGTTTCGCGCACTGCGGCTCGAACGGGTGGTTACATTCATCACCATTGGGCTGATCGTCTTCGTCGCCGCGCTCAATATCCTTATCTCGCTCATCATGATGGTGATGGAGAAGACGCGCGACATCGCGGTGCTGGTTTCCATGGGAGCCAAGAAACGGCAGGTCCGCCGCATCTTCATGTATCAAGGGCTGCTGATTGGCGTCATCGGCACGGCGATTGGGCTCGTCCTCGGCTACTCCCTTTCCTGGGCGGCCGGGCACTATCACCTGCTCTCGCTGTCCGCCGAGGTGTACTCGATCGACTATGTTCCATTCGCTCCGCGGCTTTGGGATGCGCTGCTCGTGTCAGTCGTCGCCATCGGCGTTTCGTTTGTCGCGACCCTTTACCCTTCGTGGTCAGCGACACGGGTTTTACCGGCCGAGGCCCTCCGCTACGAATAGGCGACTAATTTTGACGTATTTCGCCGTTGCTTTGCCCCGTTTGCGGCATAAGTGTCACTGACGCAAAGTCTCAAGCCGTGTTCTAATTTAGGAGTTTGGTGGCTCGTAACCGGCGTTCGTAACTGCCATGGTTGCGCCTCATCAACTCGAATCTGAGACTTAGGGAGTAAGTCTGCATCTAATCGAACAAGCTGAGCTGTTGCGAGTGCAGAACCTCAAGAAGGTCTTTCGCTCTGGCAGTTCGCAGCTCGTGCTCTTTGAGAATTTGTCGTTTCAGGTGCGGACAGGCGAGATGCTGGCCATCGTGGGCGAATCAGGTTCCGGGAAGAGTACCTTGCTGCACATCCTCGGAGTCCTTGATAGCGCTTCTTCAGGTGACGTATACTTCGCCAAACTCGATTTGGGGAGACTCTCGGAAGAAGCTGCGGCGGAATTTAGAGGACGGGAACTTGGATTCGTCTGGCAGTTTCATTATCTGCTTCCTGAGTTCACGGCAGTCGAGAACGTGGCCATGCCTTTGTTGATGCGAGGTGTCGCCGCAGAGGAAGCGGAACAACAGGCCCTGCAATGGTTGCAGGAGGTGGGGTTGGCGGACCGAGCCAGTCATCGGTCCGGCGAATTGTCTGGAGGAGAGCAGCAACGGGTAGCGCTGGCCCGTGCGCTGGTCACCAGACCAAAAATCCTGATGGCCGACGAGCCAACGGGAGACCTCGACAACCGTACAGCGGATGCGGTATTTGATTTGATCGCCAGGTTACATCGCGATTACCGGCTTACCTCGATCATCGTTACCCATAACCATGCATTCGCGCGGCGTTGCGACCGGGTACTTCATCTGGAACGCGGCCGAATGGTTGAGGTGTCGCCGCAATCGCTGTCTGCCTGATGCAACAGGCAGAACAAATGCGGGTTTGTAGTAGTCGAGGTCCTCTCAACCAGGTCCTCATCATTCGGTCTCAGTAGTTTTCTGGGGTCGGCGGTCAGGGGAAGGGCAGCAACAGAAGGCTCGAGGGATCGGTAAATCAGAATTACGGGAACCGTCCCAGAGAGCTTTTGGAGAGTCCAATGTTTGAACGGTATACGGAAAAGGCCCGGCGCGTTATTTTCTTCGCACGTTATGAAGCCAGCCAGTTTGGTTCTCCCTACATTGAGACGGAGCACTTGCTGCTGGGACTGCTGCGCGAAGACAAGGCGCTCACCAATCGGTTTTTACGGTCGCATGCTTCGGTTGAGTCCATCCGCAAGCAGATCGAGGCCCACACCACCATACGGGAAAAAGTATCGACCTCCGTTGACCTCCCCCTGAGCAACGAGTGTAAGCGGGTACTGGCCTACGCCGCGGAAGAGGCCGAGCGTCTGTCGCACAAGCACATCGGCACCGAGCATCTTCTACTGGGACTCCTGCGCGAAGAGAAATGCTTCGCGGCGGAGATCCTGCACGAGCGTGGCTTACGCCTGTCGACGATTCGGGACGAACTGGCGCGCACCTCGCAGGAGAAGGCGCAGCCCTCGCAGCGCAATCGCGAGTCTTCCCTGCTGTCGGAATTCTCCCGCGACCTGACGCAGTCCGCCATGGAGAACCTGCTTGATCCGCTGGTCGGACGCGATGGCGAACTGGAGCGCGTGGTGCAGATCCTGTGCCGCCGCACCAAGAACAATCCCGTGCTGATCGGCGAGCCCGGCGTGGGCAAGACCGCCATCGTCGAAGGCCTGGCGCAGCGCATTGCTGATGGTGAAGTGCCTTCGTTCCTGGCGGACAAGCGCATTCTCGCGCTCGATCTTTCACTGATCGTGGCCGGCACCAAGTATCGCGGCCAGTTCGAAGAGCGCCTGAAGACCATCATGAAGGAACTGATGGAGTCGCAGAATTCCATCATCTTCATTGACGAGTTGCACACCCTGGTTGGGGCAGGTTCGGCGGAAGGCTCGCTCGACGCCGCCAACATCCTCAAGCCGGCTCTCTCGCGCGGCGAAATTCAGTGCATTGGCGCAACCACGCCAGCCGAGTTCCGCAAGTCGATCGAAAAGGACCGCTCATTGGAGCGCCGCTTCCAGGCCGTGAAAGTCCCGCCTCCCAACGAAGCCGATGCAGTGAAGATCCTGTTCGGCATCAAGGATCGGTACGAGAAGTTTCACGCGGTCACCTACACCGACGACGCGATCACCATGTCGGTGTCGCACTCCAACCGCTACCTGCCGGACCGCTTCCTGCCCGACAAGGCCATCGATCTCATTGACGAGGCCGGAGCGCGCGTGAAGCTGCGCCAGACTTCCCTGCCCGAGGACATCACCGAGGTGCAGAAGCGCATCAAGTTCATCGTGCATCGCATGGAAAACGCCATCGCGAACCACGAGTTCGAGAAGGCGCGCTTCTACTCCGACGAAGAACGCAAGGAGCGCGACAACCTGCGTGCCCTGCGCGAGAAGTATCACCTCGACGAGTCCACCACCGGCGTCGTCGGCCGCGAGGACATCGAGGACGTCGTCTCCCGCTGGACGGGCGTGCCCATCGCTTCCATTAAGGAAGAAGAGAGCCAGAAGCTGCTGCGCATCGAAGACGAGCTGCACAAGCGCGTCATCTCGCAGGATCGCTCGATCTCGGCGTTGGCCCGTGCCATCCGCCGCTCACGTGCCGGACTGAAGAGCCCGAACCGGCCTATCGGCTCGTTCCTCTTCCTCGGCCCCACGGGTGTCGGCAAAACGGAAGTCGCGCGTACCCTGGCGCAGTTCATGTTCGGCAGCGAGAAATCGCTGGTGCGCTTCGACATGTCGGAGTACATGGAGAAGCACTCCGTTTCCAAGCTGATCGGCTCGCCTCCGGGCTACGTGGGTTATGAAGAGGGCGGCCAGTTGACCGAGCGCGTCAAGCGCGCGCCCTACTCCGTCGTGCTGCTCGACGAGGTGGAGAAGGCGCACCCTGATCTCTTCAACATCCTGTTGCAGGTGTTCGAAGACGGCCAGCTTACTGACGGACTCGGCAACACCGTGGACTTCAAGAACGCCATCATCATCATGACCTCGAACATTGGCGCCCGTCATTTACAGAAGCGCACCGGCCTGGGCTTCCAGTCCGACGCGGATGACATGGTCACGGGCAAGGTCGAGGAGATGGTGCGGAGCGAGGTGAAGCGCACCTTCAATCCCGAGTTCCTCAACCGTCTCGATGAGGTCATCATCTTCAACGCGCTGAGTGAGGCCGACCTCATCCAAATCGTCGAGTTGATGGTGAACCAGCTTAACCAGAACCTAGCACAGCGTGCCATCACAGTCACGGTAACCGAAGATGCCCGCAAGTGGATCCTCAACAAGACGGTCGTCGATCGCAGCTACGGTGCGCGTCCTCTGCGTCGCGCGCTGCAGAAGTACATCGAAGATCCGTTGTCGGAGGCGCTCATCCAGGGAACCTTTGAGCAGCGCCCGGCGTTCATCGAGGTGTATCTCGAGAGCGACCAGCTCTTCTATCGGCCCGTCGGCGAGGAGAAGACTGAGGGTGTCCTGCTCTACAGTGCGCCGCTGATCTAGGTTGTGACGACTTACGAAACCGAGGGGAGCGGAAACGCTCCCTTTTGTTTTTCCGGGGGACAATGAAAGACAATCTGAAACAGCGACTAGCCATCGATATGGACGAGGTACTCGCCGATACGCTGGCGCGGTTCCTGTCGGAGTACAACCGCGAATTCGGGGAGAACCTCACCAAGGCCGACCTTAGCGAGCGCAAGCTGGCTGAAATCATTCCTGCGGACCGGCGCGCGCGTCTGCGGCACTACGCGCTCAGCCCGGGTTTCTTCCGCGACATTCCTGTGATGGCCGGAAGCCATGCGGTGATGGAGGAGTTGCGTGAGCACTACGAGGTCTTCATCGCCACCGCCGCCATGGAGTTTCCCAGCTCGTTCAGCGAGAAGTACCTCTGGATCAAGCATCATTTCCCTACGTTTCCCGACACTCACATCGTTTTCTGTGGGGACAAGAGCGTCATCTCGACCGACTTCCTGATTGACGACAGCCCGCGCCATTTCGACCGGTTCTCGGGACGAGGATTCCTGTACACTGCGCCTCACAACCGCGCGGAGACTCGCTATCCCCGGCTGAATGATTGGGAAGATGTGCGACGGCAATTTTTGACGCGTGAAGAATGACCTTTGTCGCTAGCGCGATCGGACCGTTGTCCGGCGCTGAACACCAACTCCGTATCCGAACAGCCATCCTCGCTTACCTGCAGTTCGTCCCACCGGATCTCTCTTTGTTACCAATCAGATAGCGAAGCGGCTCTATGGCCGTCTAACTGCGAAGTGTTAATCGGATAGGTTTCGCTGAGGTGATGGAATGCAAGGGTTCCTCCAGGATCTTCGATACGGTCTTCGCCAGCTTCGCCACAGTCCTGGCTTTACGGCCACCGCGATCCTCTCGCTGGCGCTGGGGATTGGTGCGACCACCGCAGTATTCAGCGTGGTGTATGCCGTCATGCTCGATCCCTATCCCTACGCGAACTCCGATCGCATGGTCCATCTCATGGCGAAAGACAAAGCCGGCCGGAACCGCGGGTTGGGCTTAACCGGTCCGCAGTATCAGCAATTTCTAGAGGCAAACTCCGTCGAGAGCGCGGTCGCCGAGGACCAGTGGAATTTGACTACTACTGGCGGTGACCTGCCCGAAGATGTGAATGCCGTGTATTTCACGGGAAACGGGTTCAATCACTTTGGCGTGCCCGCTTTGCTTGGCCGGGGGTTGGTTCCCGCCGATGCTCCGGATGGCCAGGACCCGCAACCGGTGGCTGTGCTTGGTTATCAGTTCTGGCAGCGCCACTACAATGGCGAACGTGACGTCGTGGGCAAGACAATCCAAATGGTCCACAAGAACTACACCATCGTCGGTGTTGCCCAGTCACGCTTCACTTGGGGTGATGCCGATGTCTATTTGCCCCTGAAACTGACTGCCGATCCCAGCCGCAGCTATCAGGTCGATACCAAGCTAAAGCCTGGTGTGAGTCACACCACTGCTGACGCTGAGTTCCAGTCGCTCTTCGAGCAATTCGCCAAGGAGACCCCAAAGCATTTTCCGGCTGACGGTTTCCGCATCGCCGTGATGGGGCTGAATGATCAGTTCGTAAAAGACTTGGGCGAGACGCTGGCTCTGCTGCTGGGAGCAGTGACGCTCTTGCTGGCTATTGGTTGCGGCAATGTTTCCATCCTGCTGCTGGCTCGGGGAACCTCGCGTGCCCACGAATTTGCTGTAAGGTCGGCCATTGGCGCGGGACGTGCTCGCCTGATACGGCAACTCCTGACCGAGTCACTGGTCTTGTCTCTGACCGGCGCCGCCCTCGGGATATTGCTGGCGTATCGCACCGTCGCGGTGATCGTCTCCCTGCTTCCCGAAGACTCGTTCCCACACGAAGCGGCGATCCGCATTAATCTGCCCGTGCTCTGCTTTAGCGTGGCACTTGCCATAATCACCGGCGTCTTTTTCGGACTATCACCGGCAATGCAACTGAGTCGCCCGGAGGTTTCTCAGGTCATGCAGGCCAGCACAAAGAAGGTCACGGGAAGCGTCCGGGGCAAACGCCTGCACAATATTCTCGTTGGCGGCCAGATCGCTCTCACTCTTTTGTTGCTCGCTACTGCCGGCGCCGCCATCCAGGGTTTCATGAAGTTGATTCATGGCAGTCTCGGGTACAACCCACACAATGTCATGTCCGTCGGCATCCCGGTGCACGACAACACCTATACCACCTGGGAAAAGCGCTCTGCGTACTTCGACCAACTGGTGCAGAAAGTGGGCTCGATGCCACAGGTGGCCTCCGCAGGAATTTCCACCAATGCGACGCCACCCAACAACGGAGCCGACAACCTCTTCGAGGTTCTTGGCGGATCGCAACTGCAGGAGCAACGGGCGCGGCTTAATTTCGTAAGCCCGGAATACTTTCCTATCCTGCAGATTCCGCTGCTCTCGGGCCGTATCTGGGACCAGTCGGAGAACAAGCGCGGCGCCAGGATGGCCGTCATCAATGAGACTCTTGCCAAGCAACATTTCCCCGATGGCAACGCACTCGGCCGCAGCATACGCATGCCTAACCTGAAAGGCGATCCGCCGATGACCGTTGCGATTCCAGAAAGCAATGACTGGCTGGAGATCGTCGGTGTGGTAGCCGACGCGCGCAACGACGGCGTCGGCAAGCCTGTAAAGCCCGCCATTTACATCCCGTACACCGTGTGGATGAGGATGTCGACCCAGATACTGGTACGCACTCAGGTGCCACCGCTCTCGATCCTGCATGACGTGCGCAAGCAGATTAACTTTGTTGACCGCGATCAGCAGGTATACGGACAAACTCGTAGCCTGGAAGAGTGGATCACCAGCCAGCAGGAGTACGCGCAGGAACATTTGATCGCGCTGCTGTTTAGCACGTTCGCGGCCTTGGCTCTCATCCTTGCGGCAGTGGGACTGTACAGCGTGGTGTCCTACACTGTGGCACAACGCACCAACGAGTTCGGAATCCGCATGGCCTTGGGCGCGCAACGTGGCGATGTGCTGCGCATGGTCCTGCACTCGACCGCCGCGAGCGTGGGCAGTGGAATCTTAGCGGGGGTGATCTTGAGTCTGACCTTGAATCGCGTCATTACTCACTGGGCCCAAGGCTCGCCTATCACGCTAGCTGTGTTGTTCCTCGTCTCGGTCCTGCTGGCCGGGGTTGCTGCAATAGCGTGCCTCTTCCCGGCGCACCACGCGTCCACCATCGATCCCATGAAGGCGCTGCGTTACGAATAGGACTCATTTAGAATGAACGAGGCATGAGCTTGCTCCTTTACACGGCCTCTTGGTGTCCTGATTGCCGCGTCGCCAAGCGTTTTCTCGAGAAGCACAGTATTCCCTTCGAGGAAGTCAACATCGAGGTCATTCCCGGAGCTGCCGAGGAAGTCGTCCGGCACACGGGCAAGCGCGCCATCCCGCAGTTTGTTCTGAATGGCAGATGGGTCCAGCCCTACCGCCCAGGCGAAGGCTTCCTCTACGAAGAGATGAGTGAACTGCTGGGCGTTGTGGACGAGGGCTGAATCCTCTCTCGAACCGGTGTAGTCCCGCGGTGGTTCGGGTAGTGCGGCGCTTCAGCGCCGCGTCGCCGCGGATTCTTGAGAGAAGATCCGGCTTCATCCGGCGACACCGTCGACCAAACCCACACCGCACCAGGTTCCTCCAACATTTACAATGAAGGGTTGTCTGCCACGCAGAATCGCGACCTGCAAAGGAGTCTGCCTTGATCGCACGCTATACCCGGCCCGAAATGGGGCACATCTGGAGTGACCAGAACAAGTTCCGCACTTGGCTTGAAGTTGAATTGGCAGCCACGGAGACCCTCGCCGAAGTGGGACTGGTTCCACAATCAGCGGCTGTGGCAATCCGCGAAAAGGGCGACTTCGACCTCGACCGCATCAACCAGATTGAAGCCGAAGTCAAGCATGACGTCATCGCCTTCACCACCGCCGTCGCGGAAAAGGTCGGTCCGGAATCGCGCTGGCTGCACTATGGCCTCACCTCCAACGACGTGGTCGATACTGCTCAGGCGCTGTTGATCAAGCAGGCTTCGACCATCATCCGAGAAGACCTGAAGAAGCTGCGCGACGTGCTCAAGCGGCGCGCCTGGGAGTTCAAAGACACGCCGATGATTGGCCGTACTCACGGAGTGCACGCCGAGCCCATCACTTTCGGACTGAAGCTGGCCAACTGGTACTCCGAGATGCTGCGCAACATCGAACGCTTCGAATTGGCGGCCGAGCAGATGCGCGTTGGCAAGCTGTCCGGGGCCGTTGGCAACGGCGCTCATCTCGATCCGGAATACGAGGAGAGAATTTGCCAGCGCCTGGGTCTGAATGTCGCGGCGGTGTCGTCGCAGGTAATCCAGCGCGACCGTCATGCGTTCTACGTAGCAACGTTGGCGGTAATTGCATCATCCCTCGATAACATTGCCACTGAAGTTCGTCATTTGCAGCGCACTGAAGTCCGCGAAGCCGAAGAGTTCTTCAGCGAAAAACAAAAAGGCTCGTCGGCCATGCCACACAAGCGCAATCCCATCACCTGCGAGCAAATCAGCGGACTGGCTCGCGTGGTGCGCGCGAATACGCAAGCTGCGATGGAGAACGTTGCGCTGTGGCACGAGCGCGACATCTCCCACTCGTCAGTCGAGCGCGTCATCCTGCCCGATTCCACCATCCTCGTCGATTACCTGCTCAGCAAGACCACCAACCTGATCGCGACCATGCTGGTGTATCCGCACCGCATGATGAGAAACCTTGAGTCCACGGGCGGACTGGTGTTTAGCGGACAACTACTGCTCGACCTCGTAGAAGCTGGCGTGCTGCGCGAAGACGCCTATCGCCTCGTCCAGATGAATGCCATGAAGGCGTGGAAGGAAGAACTGAACTTCCACGACTTGATCATGAAGGACAAGGAGATCACTTCGAAGGTAAAGCGGGAAACGTTGGAACACGCCTTCGATCTGAAGCGCCCGCTGCGCAACATCGACAAGATCTTCCACCGCGTCTTCGGCGAGACCAGCGGCGACTGGGGCGTCTAGACACCATCCTCTAGCTGCCTGAGTTTTCGCGAGACGTAACGGATTCGCCACGGAGACACGGAAAGCACTGGGTTGATTTCTTTTCGTTCTTCTCCGTGTCCTCTGTGACTCTGTAGTGAAAGACTACGGCAGCCGATTGATGATCGACGCAACATAGCCTGCGCCGAATCCATTGTCGATGTTCACCACCGAGACGTTGGACGCGCAGGAATTCAACATTCCCAGCAGTGCCGACAATCCTTGAAACGACGCCCCATAGCCCACGCTGGTGGGCACGGCAATCACCGGAACGCCGACGAGTCCGCCGACAACGCTGGGCAACGCACCTTCCATCCCCGCACACACGATCACCACGCGCGCCCCGGTCAGCGCGTCGCGCTGGGCCAGCAGGCGGTGAATGCCGGCCACGCCGACGTCATAAACATGCTGCACCTCGTTGCCCATGATCTGCGCTGTGACCACGGCCTCTTCCGCCACCGGAATGTCGCTCGTACCCGCGGAAACCACCACGATCTTGCCTTTGCCGCGCACGGTCTCATCCTGCACCAGTGTGATAGCGCGCGCCAGTTCGTGGAATTCGGCCTTGCGGAAATTGCGCTTCACCGCGCGAAACTGCTCCAGCGTGGTGCGGGTGGCCAGCACATTGTTGCCGTGCGCGGCGAGACGCCCAAAGATCGCCGCAAGGTTCGCCGGAGTTTTTCCGGGGCCGAAGATCACTTCCGGCATGCCAACGCGCAACGATCGATGATGATCAACGTTGGCGAATCCCAGGTCCTCGAACGGCAGATGCTTCAATTGCTGCATCGCCTCGTCGGGCGAGAGCTTGCCTTTTTTCACCTGCTCGAAGAGTTTCTTGATGGCTTCCGATTTCATTGGCGCGCGCGGCTTCCAACGCCGCACTGCGAGATTAACATTTGGCGGCCGCAGCCTGTTAGCCAACCCTTAGGGCGGCAAACGTCTGAGTGTTACGATAAAAAGTCTCGATGCTGACTCCCGCCAATCCCGCGCTTCGCACGCTGACCGTCGCTGTCACCGGCGCCAGCGGATCGATCTTTGTCAAGCACCTGCTCGACGCACTCGACCGCGACGAACGGGTCGGAACAGTAAACCTAATCTTCTCCGATAGCGGACTGCGCGTGATGGCCGAGGAATTGGATGCCACAGGCCGCAATGACTTGGTGAGCAAGTTGTTGGGCCGTGCTTCGCAGAAGATCCAACAGCAGAACAATGCGGACATTGGCGCCAATGTTGCCAGCGGCTCGTATCCCACCGATGCGATGATTGTGCTGCCGTGCAGTATGGGAACGCTGGGGCGCATCGCCAACGGGCTTGCCATTCAGTTAATCGAGCGCGCCGCCGATGTTTGCCTCAAAGAGCAACGGCCGCTCGTTCTGTGCGTGCGCGAAACCCCGTTCAACCGCATCCACCTGCGCAACATGACGCTCGCCGCAGAAGCTGGTGCGACCATCTTTCCAGTGATTCCCGCGTTTTATTTCCGCCCCAAAACCACCGACGAGATCGCCCGCGAATATGTGAACCGCGTCTTGGCGCATGTCGGCTTGCCGCAACCCGACGCCTACCAGTGGAAAGCAAAATAGCAGTCAATTGTTACTACCCGCACTATAAAGCGTCCGAGTCAGAAACAGACCAAAGAGTTTGCGACGGGAGAAGGATATGCGACTTTCGGCAAATCAGCCGCGAAGCGGCGGCTACGACGTGAGCCCGGGGCGCAAGCCCGGGGTAAAGCGAAAGATTGACTCAAGCCGCGTAGCGGCGACCCAGGTCTTCACACCAGTCTAGAGCGGCTCTACCGGATCCTCGTCGTTCCCCACCTTCTGTTGCCGTCCCCGCAACATCTCCAGAAATTGCCGCAGCGTTTCAGGCGAGTGCCCTGCAAAGTGATTGTTTACGTACGTGTACACCTTCAATTCTCGCGTCAATAGTCGGTCGACCACGGCGCTCCACTCCAACAGTTCGCTGCTGCGGTCCACGACGGTCTTGTCCCAGGTCTTGGTCAGTTCCTCGATGGCATAGCGATCTCCCAGCAGCCTCACATAGACAAAGTCCGAAGTCACAATATCGCCGTGGCGCATGAGTTCGGACGGTCGTGACATCCAGGGATGGTCGATCAGCGTGAACGCGACCTTATATTTTCTAAGCAAGTCGAGCAATTCCGACCCAACGCACTCCTTGTTGCGGACCTCTACCGCGAAGCGAAGATCTCGAGGTAATTTCGGCAGGAATGTCCGCAGACGATTCAGAAACTCAGCCGATCCGACGGACGCCTTTCGATTGTAGTAAGGGAACTGGAGCAGCATCGGGCCCAGCTTGTGCTGCAACCCGGCCATCACCTTGACGAACTCATCGAACTGGTCGTCGCAGTCCACCAGGCATGCTTCATGGGTGATCGACTGCGGAACCTTGCACGCAAACACAAAGTCTTCCGGTGTTTGTTCGTACCATCGGCGAACCGTCTTTTCGCTGGGACGCCATAAAAAGTCGCGTCCACCTCGACGGTGTTGAACTGCTCGGCGTAGAAGCCAAGGTAAGCGGGCTTCTTCAATCCTGGGGGATAGAAGCTTTTCTCCCAGCCTTGCGCTGTGAATGAGCAGCTTCCCATCAACAGGTGATCCAGTCTTTCCACCATGGCATTGTAGGCGACCTGCCGCCGGCAGCATAACGCATGGCATCGATGAACGATCTCATCTGCCCGTATAATCAGCCCGAAGTCCGCATTCATCAACGTGCCCAGCCATCTTCATGTCAGCATCGAAATCAAGCGCCTGGCGCTTGCAGCCGGCTTCGAGGTTGCCGGTGTCGCCGGGGTCGGCGACACGCCGGAACATCAGTTCTTTCCGCAATGGATTGCCGATGGACATGCGGGCGACATGAAATATCTCGAAGCCCGCAACGAGGTGGGGAATTTGAAGCGGGCATCGCTGGCCAACGCCGCCCCTTGGGCCCGCTCGGTCGTGGTATGTGCGCTGAATTACAACACCGAACATCCGTACTCCACCCATGCCGGAACCACTTCACAAGGCTGGATCTCCCGCTATGCATGGACACAGGCCGACTACCATGACGTGCTGCTCGCCAAACTGCGCCAGCTTGAATCCAGCTTTGTCGCCTTCTGCGATCAGAGTGGCATCGCGACGCCGCGCACCTGGTGTTACGTGGACACGGGTCCCGTCATTGAGAGGATCTATGCCAAGTATGCTGGCATCGGGTGGATCGGCAAGAACACCTGCATCCTCAACCAGGAGATCGGCTCGTGGTTGTTTCTCGGCGTGATGCTTACGTCGCTCGAGTTGGCTCCCGACCTTCCGCCTCCTGATCGTTGCGGCTCTTGCACTCGCTGTCTGGATGCCTGTCCCACCCAAGCCTTCCCTGCCGCTTATCAGCTCGACGCGACAAAATGCATTTCCTATCTGACCATCGAAAAACGCGGCGCCATCTCCGGTGATCTTCGAGATGGAATCGGTCGGCAGGTTTTCGGATGCGACATCTGCCAGGATGTCTGTCCCTGGAATCGCAAGGCCGCTTTCACGAAGACACCTGAATTCGAGCCTCGCCCAAAGTTGGTGAATCCTGACCTCGAATGGCTGGCGCGCCTCAGCCTCGACGAATTTCGCGAAGTCTTTCGTGGCACCCCGGTCAAGCGCGCCAAGCACAGCGGCCTGCTTCGCAACGTTGCGATTGCCATGGGAAACAGCGGAGAGGACCGGTATCTAGCAATTCTCGAAGATCTCACCCACCACGCTGACCCGGTAGTGGCCGAGGCCGCCGATTGGGCATTGCGCAAGCTTGCTTCGAGAACCGATTCAACTCCTGAGGAATAGACTCACAATCGGCGTGCGATCCCCGAATTGCTCGACGGCGTGTAGGGATTACCCTGCGCTCACTCATGCTCCGTCCATAAGCTTCACGAAACTCACGTTTTGCATCGTGGCACGTCTATTGCTTCACGAAACGATGAACAACGAATTTGAGTTCTCGTGGAAGGTGGGGGTCCCCGCCCGCGCCTTTCACGGATGATGCCCAAACCGCACCCAACTCGGGGTTGAAATATCCCGGGGCATCGAGCCCTCCAGCCTCCTCCGGACTGGAGGGCGTTTTTGAGTTCGGACGTGGTCCGTCGGCAACCCGCAGCAGCCCCCATCCGGGATAGGGTGTGACAACAACCTCATTTCTGGCTATAACTGACACCATGACCGAAGCTCTCAGCCGGCGATTGAAACAAGCGCGCTTCGCCAATCCCCAGCAGGAAGCCGTACTGAGCCTCGCGGTGGCTGCCGGCACGCTCAACGATTTGATCGAAGAGATCTGCAAGCGCCATGCACTTACCCGGCCTCAATATAACGTGTTACGAATCCTCCGTGGCGTGCATCCCAAGGGGCATCCTCGCTGCGAGATTGCCCAGCGCATGGTGGAGCGCGCTCCCGATATCACCCGGCTCGTCGACCGCCTGCAAGCACGGGGCTTGGTTCGGCGCAAGCGCGGCGGCGATGACCAGCGACAGGCAATCACCCAGATCACTGCCAAGGGACTGAAACTGCTTCAGGCAATCCATCCGGAACTTGAGAGTCAGACGATTGCCCGTCTTTCCAAACTCAACGACAAAGACTGCCATGAACTCAGCCGCCTTTGCGCCGTCATCTTCGAGGACGGAGTCTGCGGCCCCAGCGACTGCCCGGATTCCCACTAAACCATTCGACGCCGGAATTGAATCCTCCCCCGAGCTTCCAGCATCTTATGTGTTGTAACACGTAAATTGGTGTTGCGACGTACATTGGCGCTGAAGGCCAGAGGAGATGCCCTCATGAGTAACTTGTTGATCGTGAACTCCAGCCCTCGTAGCAACTCGGTCTCGCGCAAGTTGACCCGTCAGTTTGCCAAAGACTGGAAGTCGTTGAATTCCCACGGTCAGATTATCGAGCGCGACCTGTCCGACGGGACAGTGCCGTACCTGAGCGAGCCTTGGATTGAAGCCGCCTATACACCTGAGTCGAATCGCACTCCGGAGCAGCGCGGGCTATTAGCATTCTCCGACACGCTGATCGACGAGATTCTCGCTGCCGACGTTATTCTGCTGGGCATTCCGATGCATAACTTCTCGGTGCCCGCCTCATTCAAAGAATGGATTGACCAGATTGCACGTGCGGGAAAAACCTTCAGCTACACCAATCAGGGTCCCAAGGGCCTGATTCCCTCCGATAAGAAAGTAGTAGCCATCTTGTCACGCGGCGGCGTATATGCTCCGGAGGGTGCGCTGGGAGCCTTCGACTTCCAGGTGTCGTACCTTCGGCAGGTGCTTGGTCTGGTGGGCCTCACCGACGTGACGTTTGTGCATGCGGATAGGCAGGGTATGGGCGGTCAGGCAGCGCAGCTGGCCACCGAAAAAGCGATTCAGCAACTGTCGTCGGTCGTCGGGAGCTTCGCCACTAAGTTCGCGGCTTGAATCGCGGTCAAATACATTTCCAGACAATTGAACCCTCCCTTGCGGGAGGGTTCGGTGGTTGTGTCGCTAACTCGGAAGACCGCCGGGCGCAACGAAGCAGCGCGGCGAGCCACCCGGTTCTTCCGCGTGGCGGGAGACGCCTAGACGCGCGCGACGTTAGCGGCCTGGAGCCCTTTAGGACCCTTGGTCAATTCGAACTCCACGGTCTCGCCCTCGTTCAGGCTCCGGTATCCGCTCTCCTGGATAGCCGAAAAGTGTACAAATACATCTTCGCCCGTGGAGCGCTGGATGAAACCGTATCCCTTGGCTCCGTTGAACCACTTCACTGTGCCTTTTTCTTTCACAACTTACCCCTTTCGCATGGACTTCCTGAGATAACCCCTGCTTCGCGGAAGTTCCGTGCGTGACCATCAGGCACACACGAAAGACGTCTCCACGTTGCCGGGAAACAGGGTTGCCGCTCAGCTCGCAGCTTCGACGCAATGAAAAAAGCCCACGCCTCTGCCCCAGCGCACTAATACGTGTGCGACCAGGCAGTTACGTGAAGCTCGTGCAATGCGAGAAATTCGACTGCTGACAGAAACATCAACCCAAATCGGCACTTCGGCTAAGCCGAAGGCTCCCCATTCGCCCTTTCGAAGGGGGAGCTACGAATAATTACAGGAACTCCTACATTTGGCAAGTGTTTCTGTCACAGTGCTTTGGGAACGTTTCCCTGCAGATTCCATCCTCGGGCCAAGTCCTCCGCTGGAAATTGGCACGGCCCGCTTTGATACGATGGAAAGTAGATGAGCAGTAAACTCGAGCCATCGGCCGATCGGCCGCAGTCGCAATCCCCAACTTCCGCTGCTCCAACTCCTCCTAAGGACGGTAAAGCGCTTGAAAACATTAACTTGCAGGCGACTGCACTGCAAACCGGCACCGCCGCCAGACGACTTCTGGAGCAGGACGACTCCCGCCAAATATTCCAGTACGAAGCCGGGAAGGGTGGATTGTTCTATCGACTGGGGCGCTCTGGCTGGTCCACGCTGCGCTACCTGACCCACACCGAAGTCCACACCTACGCCTTCTCGGTCGCGGCAAATTCCATCCTGTCGCTCTTCCCGCTGATTGTGCTGATACTGACCGTCGTCCGCCGCGTTTTTCGTTCTCAGCAGATGTACGACGTAGTTCTGCAACTACTGCGTGATTTCCTGCCGAGCAACCAGGATTTCGTGATTCGAAACCTGCAGTTCCTCGCCAGCGTACGTGGTCGAGGCCAGGTGTTGTCGCTGATCATGCTTTTGATTACTTCGACCGGGATCTTTCTTCCGCTCGAAGTCGCGCTCAACAGCATCTGGGGATTCACCAAGAACCGCTCTTACGTGATGAACGCATTGGTTTCGGTCGGATTAGCCTTCGCTTGCGGAGCGCTGGCATTGCTCTCCGTGTATCTGACGGCGCAAAATCTTCGCATACTGGGACTTGCAATCGGTGATCAGAATTTTGTTTTCCGCGGTGTTGGCTTCATTGTGATGAAGGCGTTCGCGATCGTCACCACCATCGCTATCTACTTTCTAATCTATTGGTTGCTGCCACACGGCAAAGTGCCGGTGCGAGCCGTTCTCCCCGCGGCGATCGCCACTGGCCTGTTGTCGGAAGGCGCAAAATACCTCTACATCCTTCTGCTTCCTCGGCTGAATTTTCAAGAAGTCTACGGACCTTTCGCGGTATCGGTAACACTGATCTTCTGGTCGTTTTGGAGCGGCATGCTCTTGCTAGGCGGCGCGTACCTGTCAGCCGCCGAGCATGCGGACCGGGTCGAGGCACAGCAGGCCACGGCAGAGTGAGCCCGGAGTTGCGACGCTGCAGAAGAGGAGATTTATAACAAAAGTTATAATGCCAATTCTGAGGAAACTCTCGCGTCCGCGCCGCCCGGCGCAGCCCGCGTTCACTTCTTCAAGATCCCTCGACCGTCTATTTTGCCTTTGTCCACTGGTCCACCCAGCCGTTCACGGTCTGATACCAGTAGCTTCCGTTCTGCGGCTTCAGCACCCAATGTCCCTCATCCGGAAAATACAGCAGCTTCGATGGGATCTTGAGCCGTTGTAGAGTTGTAAACATCTGGAAGCCCTCCGAGACGTCGAGCCGGTAGTCGAGTTGCCCGTGCACCACCAGCATAGGCGTCTTGAAGTTCGCCGCCGCCAGGTGTGGAGACCACTTGCGATACATTTCGCGGTCCGTCCACGGAGTGCCCTTGAACTCCCACTCGTTGAACCACAGCTCTTCGGTGGTGCCGAAGGCCGACTCGGTGTTGAACATGCCATCGTGCGAGACCAGGCACTTGAAGCGGTCGCTGTGGCCCTCGATCCAGTTGATGGCATAGCCGCCGTAACTGGCGCCGAGAGCACACTCGCGGCCTTTGTCGATGAACGGATACTCTTTCTCCGCGTAGTCGAGACCGAGCATCAGGTCGTCGAAGGGAGCGCCACCCCAGTTGCCGTTGATGGCATCAATGAATTTCTGTCCGTAGCCGGTCGAGCCATGGAAGTTCACCATGATGACCACGTATCCGTTGGCGGCGAACAACTCCGGATTCCAGCGGTACGACCAGTCA
>DATBZX010000118.1:0-39382 GCA_036512955.1 Terriglobales bacterium | reverse complement strand
GCCCGCCGCGCGACGCGCACAGCTTCTTCTGCCAGGAGAGGTAGCGTTTCCGGCTCAAAATGATGCGCGAATAGCGAACAACTGACGACGTCGAATGCGTCATCGCAAAACGGCAGGTGCAATGCGTCGCACGCGACCGCCGGCACCCCATCGCTGGGCAGATGCGACCCCAGCCGATCCAGCAGCGTGACTCGCAGAGTGATGCCGTCTTTCGCCAGAGCACGGCGCGCCTCGAGCGGTACATCGCCGAGACCCGCCCCAATTTCCAATAGCGAGAGCTTGGTTTGGCCAGTTTCTTGAGCTATGCGTCGCAGCAGCAACGTGGTAGTGGCTGTTCCGCCGAACCAGTTGTTGATATGCCGCAAATCCACCAGCGACTTGGCGATCTCTTCGGGAGTTCCCAGATCGTCGTCCAGCAGTTCGGCAATGACTTTGCGTTGCATTTAACGCGACGCCACCCGAAGCGTTTCCTTTCGCACCGTCAGGCTTTCGATCAAGTCCTGACGCAGCTCATACCCGCGGCCCGGCGTGTCGGTGATCGTGATGGTTCCCTGCGGCGAAACTTCAACCTCGGGTTCGATGATGTCTTCCTTCCAATAGCGCTTCGACGCCGACACGTCCCCCGGCAGCGTGAAGTTGGGCAACGTCGAAAGCGCGACGTTATGCGAGCGGCCTATCCCCGACTCCAGCATGCCGCCGCACCACACTGGCACGCCGAACCGTTGCGCCACGTCGTGCACCGCGATCGCATCCGTGAATCCGCCGATCCGCCCGACTTTAATGTTCACGATTCGGCACGCCCCAAGTTCCAGTGCAGCCTCGGCGTCACGCGAGCTGCGAATCGCTTCATCCAGGCAAATTGCGGTCTGGACTTGCTTCTGCAACCGCGCATGGAAGTAGAAGTCATCGCTCCACAGCGGCTGCTCGATCATCAGCAGCTTGAACTGGTCAAACGTTTTCAGATGATCGAGGTCCGCAAGCGTGTATGCGGAATTTGCGTCGCAGCTTAGTAGAATGTCCGGCCAACGCGCCCGCACCTTCTCCAGTATGTCCACGTCCCACCCATGTTTTACCTTCAGTTTTATGCGTTGGTAACCCGCCGCAAGTTCTGTCTCGATCTTCTGCAGTAACTGCTCGTGTGAATCCTGGATGCCGATACTGACGCCGCATGCGATTTCGCGCCGCGTACCATTCAGCAGTTTCCACAGTGGAATTTCCTTCTCCTGCGCCTCGGCATCCCATACCGCGTTCTCCAGGGCACCCTTGGCCATGCGATGCTCACGTACCTTGGCCAACAAAGACGGCACCTCGCGTCCTGCGCTCAGTGTCTTTCCTAGCAGCGACGGTCCGAGGTAGCGGACGATCACATCCCACGCGCAGTCGATGTATTCCTCGGAGTAGTATGGATCCTCGCCCGCGACGCACTCACCCCAGCCGTCAAGACCGTCGCAGTGCAGTGTCAGCAACAGAACGCGGCGGTTGTAGGTGCGCCCAAAACTCGTTTCGAAGAAATGCACCAGCGGAATCTGTAGCTCCCGGAGAGTAATCGCTTCGATCTTCATGCGTCCTGTCTTGGGCTACGAATTTTGTGCATACGACAAGTTCTCTTCCCAGCAGCCGAGTTGAAAGCAGCCATTTCCTTCGGCGTCACGCTCATAACCGAGACACGACAGCCCGCGGGAAAATGCAGATTGGAATAGTTCCCGGTTCCGCGACTGAACCTGGACCGCGTTCGAACGCATCGCCGGGTCGGACTTCCAGTGGTAAATCTTGGCCGGCACTTCGACTTTTTCTTCCGCATTAATCGGCGGATGATGACCACTCGACAAAACTGTCTGCACCCGGCGCGACGTCATCCACCATTCCGCGACCAGGCGGTCGGTTGGGAGAAGTCCCTGCAGCGGCGAATTCGTGATTCCGTACTGGTTCACGTTATAGCGCCTCGCGATTGCGCCCAGCCGCTCAAGATTGAAGTACGCGTTCTTGATTTCGAGCGGATCGAATGTCCACTCCATCAACTCATAGCCTTGTGTAAGGGCATCTTCGCGCTGAAACAGCTTGATCTTGCGTCCGAGTCCGGTATTACGATGGCCCTCTTTCACGGCTACCATGTGCGAATGCAGGTAGGGATGTCCATTGCGGTTTCCCGGAATGGCCATTGCAAAACCGACCAGGGTCTCGCCATCCCATGCTCCAACCACATGTCCGCCAATTTTCGGAGCCAGCGAAAAAATGCGCAAGGGTACGAGCTCTGCGTCGCTGAAGCCCCAAACTTCCTGCTGCAGCGCGACGCAGGCGCGAAACCCTTCCAGAGTGGTGCAGTTCCGCAACGCGAGGGTGTCCACGGTCACGGCTTCTCCTGCTGCTTCGACTCCTGCCACAGCGACTCCATTTCATCGAGCGATGCGTCCGCCGGCTTGCAGCCCTGCTCGCGCAGCTTGTCTTCTAGGTATTCAAAGCGCCGGCGGAACTTGCGATTCGTCTTGCGAAGCGCTGACTCGGGATCCAGCGCCAGGTAGCGAGCCACGTTCACCAGCACAAACAGCAGGTCACCCACTTCATCTTCCAACCGCGCCTGCAACTCCTCAGGCACCTTCACTCCGCGCGCGCTGGCCGTGGAAGACGCCCCTACGGGCTGCGGGCCGGGCTCCGGATACTCCTCCAAATTCTTGCGCAGCTCATCCGTTTCTTCTTTGAGCTTGTCGAAGAGGGCTTCGATGTTGGGCCAGTCAAACCCCACCTGCGCCGCGCGTGAGCTGATTTTGTAGGCCGCCATCAACGAAGGCATGGCCGACGAGATGCCATGCAGGACCGACTCGGGATGGCCGGCCTTGACCGCATTGGCATCGTCTCCTGAATCCTGCTGGCGCTTCTTCTTTTCCTCGGCTTTCAGCGCCTGCCAGTTGCGCAGCACCTCGCCCGATGTCTCCGCCTTCACCTCTCCGAACACATGCGGGTGCCGGTCAACCAGTTTGTTCGAGAGCCGATCGAGCACGTCGTCGATGGAGAAGCGTTGCTCCTCGGCCGCCATCTGCGAATAGAAGAGGACCTGCAGCAACAGATCGCCGAGTTCGCCAGTGAGCTCCGGCCAATCGCGCGCGTCGATAGCTTCGATGACCTCGTAGGCTTCTTCCAGCGTGTAGGGCTTGATCGTGTCGAAGGTCTGCTCGCGGTCCCACGGACACCCGCCTGGCCCCCGCAGCCGCGCCATGATGGACACGGCGCGCTCGAATCGTTCACCTGTTGTTGCCATCGCAACCAATGTAAATGAGGCGACGTGATTTCCGCTATTCGCGCACCCGACCAGCGCCGAGGGTGCGTAACAACAGTTGCGGATCATCGGAGATCAGTCCGTCCACGCCCCAACTTGAGAGCTCTCGCATGCGTTGGCGAGAGTTCACTGTCCATGTCATGACCTGTATCCCACTCCCGTGCGCATCTTCAACCTGCTGCGGTCGCACCAGATCGTGTCGCGGGAGAAATACCTTGATTGGCAGCTCCCGCCATCGATCCGCCATGGCGACGTGCTCACAGATATATCCCAGCGGAATCTGCTCGTCGAGATCATGCACTCGCAGCAACACCTGCGGCAGAAACGACGACACGATGTAGGCACGCTGAGGGGGATTCTGCTTCAGCGCAGCCACGATTCGCTCCTCGCCACCAGCCCCCTTCACTTCAATGTCGAGATACGCACGGTGGCCGAACTGCTGCAGAACTTCTTCCAGACACGCAAGGCGACTTCCGTCGCGAGCAGTTAACTCAGCAAAATCTGTCGCAGCGATTTCCCTGCCGTTGAATTCTGGATCATGCCATAGCACATTGCGGGCGTCACGGGTGTGACGCACGTCGAACTCAAAGCCGTCGCATCCCTGCGATATCGCGTGCTCAAATGCAGCAACGGAGTTTTCGGTGGGAGCGGTGGATGTAATCCGCCGCAGGCCGCGCATCCGCAGCCCTCGATGACCTAGCAGCAATGGACGTGAAGGCGTATTCGACACGCTGCCAGCCACCCGTGATCCTGTTCGCCCTTTATCGTTGAGATGAATTCGCGCTTAGTCGAGATCGAAATCCCGCAGCGGCTTCTTGCCCGTGTCAGGAGTTTCCTTGGCCTTGCGCACCGCTTCCTGGAACTTCTTTTCCAGCAGGTCCGATGAGTTCTTTTGCGCCTCCACGGACTGGCGGAATATCGACTCCTTGCGGCTGTCGCGTTCTTTCATGGCTTGCGCCGCTGCCTCAATGTCTTCAAACGTCTTGGGGACAGCTTTGGGTGTGTGCGCGATCACCGCTTTGGAATCGGCATCGATCTTCAGCAATGCGCCACAGCAGGGGCAGGCAACTTCAAACTGGACAACAGGCTTGGCCATAAACGCCATCTTACCGCAGCCCCCACGAGACGGCTAGAGTGGTAGTCGCATCACTTCTTCGTGAATTGGCGAAGCAAACGGCCCTATCGCTCCCATCTGTGCGCCGAAACACGGTCATCGTGCATCAATATGACAGCTCGCCTAATCCGCAAATCACTTTCTGATTGAGCCCCCCGCGGTTTTCAACCTCGGGACATCAAACGCGAGGAATTAACGAATGCCAAGCACTGATTTGGAAGTCGCACCGTCAAACAAAGTTGCCAATACCTTCAAAAGCGCGGCTTACGCAGCCCATTCCGCCACTACTCCGTTAGCGCCTTTTTACGTCGAACGCCGCGATCCCGGCCCGCAGGACGTACAGATCGAAATCCTGTACTGTGGCGTCTGCCACTCCGATCTGCACACCGCCCGCAATGAATGGACGAACACGACGTATCCCGTGGTTCCCGGTCACGAAATTGTCGGCCGCGTCAGCAAAGTGGGGTCCCACGTCAAGAAGTTCAAAGAGGGCGATCTGGCAGGCGTCGGGTGTCTGGTCGACTCCTGCGGTCACTGCGCAAGCTGTAAGGAGGGACTGGAAAACTACTGCGAAAACGTCCCGACATTCACCTATAACAGCGAGGACAAGCATCTCGGCGGTATGACCTACGGCGGCTACTCCAAGTCGATCGTCGTCGATGAGAAGTTTGTCTTGCGGATTCCCGCCAACCTCGACTTGGCCGCCGCAGCTCCGTTGCTCTGCGCCGGCATCACCACCTACTCGCCGCTGCGGCACTGGAAAGTCGGCAAGGGGCAGAAGGTCGGAATCGTCGGACTCGGCGGACTCGGCCACATGGGACTGAAGCTCGCCCACGCCATGGGAGCGCACGTGGTGCTATTCACTACCTCGGCCCACAAGGTCGACGACGCCAAACGATTGGGCGCCCATGAAATCGTTCATACCAAGGACGCGTCTCAACTGGAAAAACACGTCAACAGCTTCGACCTGATTCTGGACACGGTCTCAGCCGACCACGACTTGAATATCTATCTGAATCTGCTGAAGCGCGACGCAACCATGGTACTGGTCGGTGCACCCGAGAAGCCGGTGCCGGTTGCTGCATTCAGCCTGATTCCTAAGCGACGTCAGTTCGCGGGGTCCATGATCGGCGGTCTGCCCGAAACCCAGGAGATGCTCGACTTCTGCGCAAAACACAACATTGTTTCCGACATCGAGATCATCCCCATCCAGAAGATCAATGAGGCTTACGAGCGCATGTTGAAGAGCGATGTGAAGTACCGCTTCGTGATCGACATGGCGACGCTGAGCTAGCATTCAGCTCACAATACAAAAGGCCCTCCGCGCTCGAGGGCCTTATTCATATTCGGTTGTCTTCAGTTACCGAAGCTCTTCCATGCACTCTTCCAGCACTTTGCGCGAAGGACGCGTAACGCTCTCCGGCAAGGTGGCCAGCGGCTCGTCCGTCATGTTGAGCATGTCGATGAAATTCGGAGCCTTGGTGTTCAGGTAGAACACGCCGGTCAGCACTTCGTCGGCTTCGTGGGACTCCATCAGCCGCTTGACGGCCGCGATCTTGTTGGTCGGATCGTAGTCTTCCTCCAGTTTGCGCAAACGCAGCGACGAACCATCATGCATGGTCACGTTGACGCTTGAGCCTTCGTCGTACTCGACATCGATCTCATTGAATGCAGGGACGAAGTTCAAATCGTGCAGCGGTTCTTCGTGATCCTTCATGTACTTGTACGACTTCGTCGAACCCTCATGATCGTTAAACGTAACGCACGGCGATACCACGTCAATCATCACCGTGCCGCGGTGTGACAGGGCCGCCTTTAGCATGGTGTGCAGTTGGCGCTTGTCACCAGAGAACGATCGACCCACAAACGTCGCTCCCAGCGAGATCGCCAGCGCACAGGTATCAATCGGAGGCAGATCGTTGATCACGCCGGTCTTGAGTTTCGAACCCAGATTAGCCGTAGCCGAAAACTGGCCCTTCGTCAGGCCATACACCCCGTTGTCTTCGATGATGTAGATCAGCGGCAGATTGCGGCGCATCAGGTGGACAAACTGCCCAATGCCGATCGAAGCCGTGTCCCCGTCTCCACTGACGCCCAGCGCAACCAGCTTCGAATTGGCCAGCACCGCTCCCGTGGTCACCGACGGCATGCGCCCGTGAACGGAGTTGAAACTATGCGAGCGGCCCATGAAATATGCCGGGCTCTTCGACGAGCAACCGATGCCCGACATTTTGGCTACCCGCTCCGGCTGAATGCCCATGTCATAAAAAGCATCGATGATGCGCTCAGAGATCGCATTGTGTCCGCAGCCGGCGCACAGCGTGGTCTTGCCACCGCGATAGTCGAGCACGGTGAGTCCGACGCGATTGGTCTTGGGTTGTGGTGCGGCTGTGGTCGCCATCTATTTGCCCTCCTGGGACACGATCTCATCGGTAACGGAGCGCGCATCCAGCGGCAGCCCGTTGTAGTGGCGCACACTGCGCAGTCGAACCACTTCTTCCGCCGGGATATCCAGTTTCAACAGTTGAAACATCTGGCCGTCACGGTTCTGGTCCACGATGTAAACCCGCTTGTGTTTGACAATGAACTCGTGAACTCCGCTGGTAAACGGATAGGCCCGCAGGCGCAGGTAATCGGCGTGGACGCCATGCTCGCTCTGCAATTGATCGAGCGTCTCGACCAGCGCGTGATGGGAAGTGCCATACGCGATGATGCCAATGTCATTTCCGTCGTTCCTAACCAGCTCCGGCTTGGGAACTGAATTGCGCGCGTTCTCAAACTTGTGCCGCAGGCGGTCGAGATTGTTCTGATAATCGTCGGGGCGCTCGCTGTATTGCGACTTCTCGTTATGTCCGCTGCCGCGAGCGAACCACGCTGCTTGCGGATGGTCGGTGCCCGGCAATGTGCGATAGCCAACACCATCCCCGTCCACATCCTTGTAGCGCGCGAATCCCCCCATCCGGTCAAGGTCTTCCTTGGTAAGAACCTTTCCGCGATTGATCGGCTCCTTCGGATATTCAAACGGCTCCGACATCCAGTTGTTCATGCCAAGGTCGAGGTCCGACATGACGAACACGGGCGTCTGCAGTTGCTCGGCCAGGTTGAAGGCTTCGCTCGCCATCGAGAAACATTCCGCGACCGAACTCGGCAACAGCATGGGATGGATGGTGTCGCCATGCGAGAGCTTGGCTACAAACTCAATGTCACCCTGCGAGGTGCGGGTTGGCAGTCCGGTGGATGGCCCCACGCGCTGCACATCCCAGATCACCCCCGGGATTTCCACGTAGTATCCCAGCCCCGCAAACTCCGCCATTAGCGAAATTCCCGGTCCGGCCGTCGCCGTCATGGAGCGCGCGCCAGCCCATCCAGCGCCCAAAACCATGCCGATGGCAGCAAGCTCGTCCTCGGCTTGGACGATGGCAAAAGTGGCTTTCCCATCAGCGCCCACGCGGTAAGCCTTCATGTACTCGATGAGGGATTCGACAAGCGACGAAGAGGGTGTGATCGGATACCACGTCACCACCGTGACCCCGGCAAACATGGTGCCCATGGCTGCGGCAGAATTGCCGTCAACGATGATCATTCCTGCAGTCTTGTCCATGCGCTCGATGATGAATGGATCGGCCTTGGTCAACGACGTTGCAGCGTAATCGTATCCTGCCTTGGCGGCATTCCAGTTGAGATCGGCGGCCTTCACCTTCTTGGCAAACTGCTTGCGCAGCGCTTTCTCCACCTCGATCATGTCGAGGTTCAGCAGTTGCGCCATCACCCCGACGTAGATCATGTTCTTGACCAGCTTGCGCAGCTTGGCTTCAGGGCAAACCGTAGCCACGATCTTGTCGAACGGCGCCGAATAGAAAACCAGATCGGAGCGTAGTTCGTTCAGCTTCAGCGGCTCGTCGTAGAGAACGGCGGCGCCCGGAGTCAGCGCCATCACATCCTCGCGCGCAGTTTCGGGATTCATCGCCACCACGAAATCGATTTCCTTCTTGCGGGCGATGTAACCCTTCTTGCTGGCACGAATGGTGTACCAGGTCGGCAGGCCGGCGATGTTGGACGGGAACAAGTTCTTGCCGGAGACGGGGACACCCATCTGAAAGATCGAGCGCAGCAGGATAGAGTTGGCGCTCTGCGATCCTGACCCGTTTGCGGTTGCTACCTGGATGCTGAGGTCGTTGACAATGGGCGCGCGGTCAGCCGCATGGACTGAGCCGTGTACTGCAATTTCAGTTGTTGCCATCAATACCCCTGATCTTGGTTCCCCACTCTGCTACGTCGGCGGAGGGAGAGTGCATCTATTATAGGGCAGCTGTCGACCAGGGGGAATTGCGCAAATGCAAACCGGGGTACTGGAAAGACACTGAGGGTTCTGATTCGGCGCCTCCCGGCACGTCCCGAAGGACGACTTCCCGCCAGCTACACCGTCTCGTAGTACTGCGCCATGTTGCGGAACTTCTTGTACCGCGCGTCCAACATGTCTTGCGTGGACATCTTCTCCAGTTCGCCCAGGTGCCGGTCCAGCGCTTCAGCCAGGGCGGCAGCGGCTGTGTCGTAGTCGTGATGTGCGCCGCCCGGAGGCTCGGGAATTACCTCATCGCAGAAGCCCATCTCAAAGTTATCTTTCGCCGTGATTCGCAGTGCGGCTGCGGCAATATCTTTCTTGGCGGAGTCGCGCCACATAATCGACGCGCACCCCTCGGGCGAGATTACCGAATAAATACTGTTCTCCTGCATCAGGACGCGATCCGCCACGGCGATGGCCAGCGCCCCTCCGCTCCCGCCTTCGCCAGTAATCGCAGCGATGAACGGGACTCTCAGCCGGGCCATGTCGCGAAGGTTGTGTGCGATCGCCTCTGCCTGCCCTCGCTCTTCCGCACCCAGTCCGGGATAAGCTCCGACAACGTCGATCAGGGCGATGACTGGACGCTGCCACTTCTCCGCGAACTTCATGAAGCGCAGCGCCTTGCGATATCCCTCCGGATTAGGCTGGCCGAAATTGCGATACACGCGCTGCTTGGTGTCACGGCCCTTCTGCGTGCCCAGCACCGCGACTTCGCGCCCATGAAAACGCGCCATCCCGCAGATCATCGCAGGATCGTCGCCAAAACCGCGGTCTCCGTGAATCTCGCTAAAATCGGGGAAGATGCGCTCCACGTAGTCGAGAGGGTAGGGACGCACGGGATGCCGAGCCAATTCGGTGCGCTCCCAGGGCGTCAACTTCCCAGAGATCTGGCGGCGCAGCGCTTCCACGCGCTGATGCAGCCCCTCCAACTGCTTAAGGGCTTCCTGATTGTCCCCGGCAGCACTCTGCAGCCGCTCAATCTGTTCTTCGACGTGTTGCAGTTCCGACTGCGCGTTGGAAGCGACTTCCATAGGTTTATCTTGTCTCACTCGTGGCGGTTAATCGATGATCCGGACGCTGCCTCGCCCGCACAATTCTTCAACGCTTCTGATGAATGACCGGTCCGGCAACACATTATAGCCTTCCACCTCCATCACCACGGTGAAGTCGCCCTTGCGCTCCAGGTCGAACAGTATCTTGGCCGCGCCTTTGCGCTCGGCGCACAGCGTTTGCAGCGCATCGATGGTGCCGGTTGATGCAGTCTCCAGCGGGATCATAATTCGCAAGCTGCGCGCCAGCTTGGGCTCGGCCTGCTCCAGTGGAGTAATGTCGCTGACCATCAGCTTCGCGTTCGATCCCTCTTCCACGCGAACGCTTCCCTTCACCAGCACGGGAACATCCAGCTTCAACTTTTCGGTCAGCCGCTTGAACGACTCCGAGAAGCACAGAATGTCGACCGAGCCGTTCATGTCTTCCAGCCGTCCCTGGGCGTAGAGATCGCCCTTTTTCGACTTCGACACCCGCACTGCCTTTAGAATGCCTCCCACGAGAACCTCGTCTCTGCCGGTCGAGGATTTCAGTTGTGCAAGTTCCTCCGTCGTCAGTGCACTGAAGTCGAGCAGTTTGTCTTGGTACTTCTCCAGTGGGTGTCCGGTGATGAAAAACCCCAGGATTTCTTTCTCCGCCGACAGCCGCTGATGTTCATCCCAATCGGGTATGTTGGGCAGCGGCTTCTCCGTCTGCGCGGTCTTGTCCTCCGCAAACACGCCAAACAGGCCGTGCTGTCCCATGGCGGCGTCCCGTTGCGATTTTTGTGCATGTTCCATGGCGGTGTCGATCACGGCCATGAGTTGCGAGCGGCGCCCCATGGAATCCATGGCACCGCTTTTCACCAGCGATTCGATCACACGCTTGTTCAGCAGCCGCAGGTCAACTTTTTCGCAGAACTGGAAAATCGACTTGAACGCGCCGATTTCCTTGCGTGCCAGCACGATCGACTCAATCGCGTTGTGTCCGACATTCTTGACCGCCGCCAGCCCAAACCGTATCGCCTCGCCATGTGGAGTGAAATAGGCATCGCTAACGTTCACGTCCGGAGGCTCAACCGCGATGCCCATCTCGCGGCATTCGTTGATGTACTTCACCACGTCGTCCGTGCTGCCCGACACCGACGTCAGCAGCGCGGCCATGAACTCCACCGGGTAGTGCGTCTTCATGTACGCCGTGTGGTACGCCAGCAGCGCGTACGCAGCCGAATGGGACTTATTGAATCCGTACCCGGCGAACTGTTCCATCAGGTCGAAGATCTTCTCGACTTTCTTTTGCGGGAATCCGCGATCAAGCGCGCCCTTCACGAAACGCTGCCGCTGCTTGGCCATCTCGTCGGCGTCTTTCTTGCCCATGGCCCGTCGCAGTAGATCGGCCTCACCGAGTGAATAGCCCGCCAGTCGGTTCGCGATTTGCATGACCTGTTCCTGGTACACGATGACGCCAAGCGTCTCCTTGAGCATCGTTTCCAATTCAGGCAGTTCGTACTCAATCTTCTTGCGGCCCCATTTGCGATCGATGAAGTCATCGATCATGCCACCCTGGATCGGGCCGGGACGATACAGCGCATTCAATGCCGTGAGGTCTTCGACCGCCGTGGGCTTGTAGCGCCGCAGCACGTCGCGCATTCCATGCGATTCAAACTGGAACACGCCCGACGTAAGCCCCGTGTGAAAAACTTTCTCGTAGGTCTCGGCATCGTCGAGCGCTAGCGTCGGCAGATCCAGTTTCTCTCCACGCACCTGCTCGATCAGCCGCAGCGCGTCGTCGATGATCGTCAGGGTTGTGAGCCCCAGGAAGTCCATCTTCAACAGGCCAAGCTTTTCGATCGCCTTCATGTCGTAGGCGGTCACGATTTCGTCGTTCTTGGTGCGATGCAGCGGGACCAGATCGGTGAGCGGTTGTGGCGAGATCACGACTCCCGCGGCGTGCACTCCCGAATTGCGCACCAGGCCTTCCAACCGCTTCGCGGTGTCGATCAGTTCCTTGACTTGCGGTTCGGTTTCATAGGCCGTGGCCATGGAGGGCGAATCTTTGAGCGCCTGGTCGATGGTGATGTTCAGGGTCGGAGGCACCATCTTCACGATGCGCTCGACCTCGGAATACGGAATGTCCATGGCGCGGCCCGAGTCTTTGATAGCGGCTTTGCAGGCCATGGTGCCAAAGGTGATGATCTGCGCCACCTGATCGCGGCCGTACTTCTGCGTCACATAATTAATGACCTCGCCACGCCGATTCATGCAAAAGTCGATATCGATGTCGGGCAGGCTGACGCGCTCGGGGTTCAGGAAGCGCTCGAACAGCAATTCATTCTGCAGGGGATCGATGTCGGTGATGCGCAGCGCGTAGGCCACCAGTGCGCCTGCCGCCGATCCGCGTCCCGGGCCCACAGGAATGTTGTGTTCCCTGGCGTAGCGGATGAAATCCCACACGATCAGAAAATATCCCGCAAACTGCATCTGGCGGATGATCCCGATCTCGCGCGCCAGACGCTGCTCGTAGTCTTCCAGCAAATGTTTCAGCCGACCCTGTGCCTGCAATTCGCGCAGCAGGTTCAGGCGTTGTGCGAAACCTTCGCGCGTAACGTGCTCGAAATAATCCGGGATCGAGTACCCCGATGGAACCTCGAACTGGGGAAACGGGTCGTGCACTTTCTCCAGCTTGGTGTTGCAACGCTCTGCAATCTCCAGCGTGCGATTTAGGAACTGCTCATAACCCAGAAATTCCTTCTGCATCTCCGGGAAGCTCTTCACGAAAAACTGGTTGTTGGCGAACTTCAACCGGTTGGTGTCGTTGATCGATTTGCCGGTCTGGATGCAAACCATTACGTCCTGCGCGTGCGCATCGTCCTCGCACAGGTAGTGGCTGTCGTTCGTGGCAACCATCGGGATGCCGAGGTCCTGCTCCAGCTTTAACAGGTTGTTCTGGATGCGGTGCTCTTCCGGAAGCCCCTGGTTCTGGATCTCGAGGAAAAAATTCCCTTTGCCAAAAATGTCCTGATAGGTCGCCGCAGCTGCGCGCGCCTTGTCGTAATGATCGAAGGTGAGTTCCTCGGCCACTTCGCCCTTGAGGCATCCAGACAGCGCGATCAAACCCTTGGAGTGTTCCTCTAGAAACTTCTTGCTGACTCGCGGCTTGTAATAAAACCCGTGCAACGAGGCCTCGGAAACCACCTTCACCAGGTTGCGATAGCCGTCGTCGTTCTCGGCCAACACGATCAGGTGGTTGTAACTGTCGCCCTCTGGCGCAGCACGGTGGTCTTCTTTCTTGCAGACATACAACTCGCAACCCAGAATCGGCTTCACTCCGGCGTCCTTCGCGGCGTTGGCGAATTCCACTGCGCCGAAGATATTGCCGTGGTCCGTCATGGCGACGGCGGGCATGTCGAGTTCTTTTACGCGATTGACGAGCTTGCCGATTTCGCAAGCGCCGTCGAGCATGGAGAAATCCGTGTGCAAGTGAAGATGTACAAATTGCTGCGACATTGTTGGTCAGCGGCCTCGCGGGTGATAGTTCATTGTATTCGCGGCAGGGTGTGGAAATCAGGACCACCATACCGGCCTCACAATTGACGTGGAGCCACACCGAGCCTTGAAAGGGCACGGCTTCAGCCGTGCCGTTGCGCGGCCGTACTGAATTCAGGCTTTAGCCTCTGAGGGACTTCGGTTTGCAACTTTGGCATTACATTCTTGGATTTGCCTTCGACGCCTAAAACTAGTCCGACTTTTCAGAACCGGCAGCCTGCTCTTCAGGTGACAACAGCACGCCTCCGGTGATCTCCTGGTCCGGAGGTGTCTGCCGAGGCGCCGTCCCGCGAGCCGTCCGTTTCGCCGCCGCCCGATACGCAAAGATGATCGCCAGCAGCGGAGCGGCGATCAGTAGTCCCCAGAATCCAATCATCAAACTCAGCACAATCGGGACGACCAGCGATGCCCAGATGGGCACCTTCGCGGTTCGCCGCATGATGAGCGGCTGCAGAATCAGGCCGTCCACGACGATGATCGCAGCGTAAAGTCCAAGCACCCAGAAGAAACTCTCAAATCCGCCATCAATCAGCGCGGCAACAGCGGGTCCGATGAACGTCAGAACCGGCCCAAAATGCGGGATGAACTGAAACAAGCCAGCCAGCACTGCCCAGAACGGGGCCCATGTCACGTGCAGGTAGCTGAGTCCCACCCACCACAGCAATCCGACGCAAATCGAGTCAATAACTTGCGCAACCAGCCACTTCCACAGCGCGCCGCCCGTGATCTGGATGTGTCTGGAAAACTGCATAGCTCGTTGGATGCGGACCCGGCCGGCAGGCCGCTGCACCCATGCTACACTGGGTGCGAAACCCCCTCCTGGAGCGCACGGCAATGAAATTTGGCGTCATCATCTTCCCCGGTTCCAATTGCGATCACGACGCTTATTGGACCATCTCGGAAGTGTCCAAACAGCCCGTGACCTTTCTCTGGCACGACTCACCGGACCTGCAGGGATGTGACGCGATTATCGTTCCCGGTGGCTTTGCCTACGGCGATTACCTGCGCACCGGAGCAATCGCCAAGTTCTCGCCCGTGATGGAATCCGTCCGCAAATTCGCCGCAGACGGTGGGCTTGTGCTTGGGATCTGCAACGGCTTCCAAATCCTCTGCGAATCCGGTCTGCTTCCCGGAGCGCTGATGCGCAACGCCGGACTGAAGTACATCTGCAAACCCGTTTACATCCGCGTGGAGAACACCGGCACGCCGTACACGCAGAATCTGACCAAGGGCGAAATGCTGCAGATTCCCATCGGTCACATGGAAGGCAATTATTTCTGCGACGACCAAACGCTCGCAGAGCTGAAAGACCAGGACCGCATCATCTTCCGCTACGTCACGCCGACTGGTGAAGTGACCGCAGACGCCAATCCCAATGGCTCGATCGAGAATATCGCGGGCATCTGCAACGCAGGCCGCAATGTCTTAGGCATGATGCCGCACCCCGAACGCGCCAGCGAACCCGAACTCGGCATGACCGACGGTGTCAAGATCTTCGACTCCATGGTTTCGGCGCTAGTAGCCAAGTAGCACGAGTTGACCGGCCTTTCTAGACTTTTGGGTGCCCCATCCTTTCGCGCTCTTTGCGAAAGGGTGGGAATACTTCTCTTCACGTTTGCTTTTTCTTCCCCGAGATTATGCGTCGCGGTGGGCTGCTCTTGCCTCAAACTCTCCGTGTTCTCCGTGCCTCCGTGGTGAAATGCTTGTCCGCCCATTACCGCAGCATCCAACCGCCTTATCGGAACGCCTCCTTATTGACCACGAAGGTCATCTTCTGGATGTCGCCGCCATAATTCCCTTCCAGCACGTCGATCAAACCCTGCACACAACGTCCAGCCATGCCTCGGTTGGGATCGACTGACAGCCGCGTCGTACGTCCTGCACTGGCAAAGTGCGGGTACAGTCGGCAGCGATCTTCGATCTCGGGATCCCGCAATGGCGAGTTCGGCGGTAGCGGCTCGGTCTCGTACACATCGAGTGCGGCTCCAGCAATCCAATTTTCTTTCAGGGCCCGAACCAGCGCCGCCTCGTCCATCACCGTACCGCGTGCGGTGTTGACCAGGTACGCCGTCGGCTTCATCCATCGCAACCTCGTCTCGTTGAACAGATGATAGGTCGGATTGCTGCCCTCGCCTTCACGCACCAGTGGAACATGAATGCTCACGAAGTCGGCCCGGCGCAGCGCATCTTCCAGTGAGATGTACTGCACTTTCGTGCGCTCGCGCTGCAATCCCGTGCTGTAACGCAGGTCCATCACCGACTGCAGGTCCGAGATAAATTGATCGTCGTGCCGCTGCGGGTGATAGCACAGGATGTTCATATCGAAGCCGGTGCACTTCTTCGCCATCGCCTGGCCGATGCGTCCGGTTCCGATGATGGCAATCGTTTTGCCGGTCATCTCGTCGCCGAGAAACGGCAGATAGGGATGCCAGTAGTTCCACTGGTCGTCGCGGACCAGCTTTTCCGCCGTCCACATCCGCCGTGCCAGTGCTGCCAGCGCAAAGAATGCGAACTCCGCCGTCGCCTCGGTAAGAACGTCAGGCGTATTGGTAAACGGAATCTTATTGCGACTGGCGGCGGCGCGATCGATGTTATCGACCCCCACGGCATACTGCGCCACGCACTTCAGCGTGCCATTACCAGCCTCGAATACCTCTGCGTCGATCTTGTCGCGCAGTGTCGTAATCAGGCCGTCAACTCCTTCTCGGACCTTCTCGAGGATCACGCTCTTAGGTGGCGGCTCAGGGTTCGGATACACCTCGACCTCGTACCCGCGCTCCCGCAGGCGGGCGATCGCGGCGCTACCAATATCACTCGTGGCAAAGACGCGGAATCGAGGTTTGTCCATCTCGGTCATAGGAGTCGTTCGTATTGCCTGGAAATCACATCGGCTCTATCGTGCTGGCGGCCTGTCGGAGAGCTTGTTCGGCGCTGGCCGCATCCGGCGTTCCGCCTTGCGCCATGTCGCGATTGCCTCCGCCTCGGGTTCCCAGCTTCTGCAAGGTTTCTTTCATGAGTGCGCCCATGTCGTTGGGCAGGCCGGGGGTCTGAGCGAAGACTAGCGACGGTTGTGCACCGCCGCAACCAACGAACACAACAGCCTTGCCCAGACGTGTGAGTTTCTGCGCGAGCATCTTGATGAAGCTAAGGTCGCGTTCGGGGAAGAATTGGACGACCACCGTTTGGCCGCTGCCGCTGGGCCGTTGCTCGGCCGTTCGAAGCAGGTTCGCCGCTTGCAATTCTGCGACTTCCTCCAGTAGGCGGTGCTGTGCCTTCTGCGCGCTCTTGATTTCGTCGAGCGACTTGCGTGCCTGTTGCGGCAATTCCCACGGATGGGTCGAAAAAACTGAGGCTGCGTCGGTGAGGATTTGAAAATCGCGGCGCGCGATGCTGACGGCGCGCAGTCCGCAGACGAATTCCACCCGCACACCCTGTTTCACCTTCTCGGTTTTGCGCACCAGAATTGCGCCGATTTGCCCGGTGCTGCGGACGTGGGTACCACCGCAAGCATTCAGGTCAAAGTCGCGAATATCAATGAGTCGTAACTTCTCCCTGACGGCGGGCGGGATTTTGCGCACTCCCATGCCGCGTGCTTCCTCGGGCGTGGCAAAACGAATCTCGACTAGACGATCTTCAGCGATGACTTCGTTCGCCAGCCTTTCGGTCGATTCCAGTTGTTTGGAGTTGATGGCTTCGGTGGCGAGATCAATGGTGCAGGTGTCTTCGCCCATGTGGAAAGAAACGGTGGCAAAGCTGTAGAGCCGTTCGAACGCAGCGGAGAGCACGTGTTGTCCGGAGTGCTGCTGCATGTGATCGCGGCGGCGGCCAGCATCGACTTCGCCGCGAACAGGTACGCCGGCCCGCAGCCAACCGGGAGGGCAGTCAATAAGGTGCAAAATGTCGCCGGTCTGCTCCTGCTCCTGAACGTCGATGACCCGTACGCGGGAGCCGTTGGCAATCCCAAAGATCTCGCCGGTGTCGAAGTTCTGGCCGCCGCTGGTGGGATAGAAAGCTGAGCGATCCAAGGAAACGAGAGCTTGATCGCCCTGCTCTTCAACGGCGGTCACGGTGGCGTCGAACTCGAGCAGCGAGGAATCGTTGTAATACAGGCGTTCAGTCAGCATGAGAGTCCTGAAGGTGTCGAGAACATCACGACACAGTGTACCTGTGTCTGTGGTCTGTACGGGGTACCCCCTCCCTCCTCGATCTTTGTTTTGTTGAGTATAGGAGGTATTTTCGGCGCAAAGTCGTGGAAACAAAGCAGTTATAGGTCAAGTCATAGAAAATAAAGGACTTAGGCGAGATTTTTAGTTGCTGAACGGGGGCATTGGTGGGGAGAGGAGCGGAAAAGCGAGAACAAATATGACCCATCACAGGTCGAACCACCTATTGGGAACACGGGTAGTGTCCGGCTGTCGCCTCGTGGGACAACAGCTCTCCCTCATCCTTCCGTGAGGTAGTTTACGAGGAGCAGTGGGGAACAGCAAGCGAGTTAGTCACGGGTCAACGTGACGGACGAACGCTTGTCAAGACGCTCCCGCATTTGCCAACTGCACGCAAATGCGGGCCACCCGCGGGTACTCGTCAGTGAAGTGTCAGCTCACCCTTGACGTATTCTGCGTATGGCTTGTTATCGTGTTTGACTAGGTGCTCGAACGTCATGAATTCAACGCTCACAGCATCCTAAGTCTCTAAGTCGAACTGTATCACGACGGTACTGACAGCCATTTTTGCTTTCAACAGCAGGGCTTTCTTGCGTACTTCGTAGCCCTTCGGCAAGTCTTCCTCTGAAACATCCACCCTCACAATCAGCCTCTGATGGTCATCGGTAACCTTCCTCACAAACGGTGCTGACATTCCTTCGTGCAAAACCATCGAATCCTGAATCATTTGCTGATTAGCAGCCAGAACCCTGTAATCAAATTCGGAAAATGTTGGCAGGAACCATGAATTTGTCGAATTGTGCAGGCTTAGTATTGTGGGCCTGAAATCCAAGCGACACCAGTGACAGGGCGAATGCAACCGCGGCAATGTAATTGTTCATAGCACTCAGATTCTGTGCCTCAGCATGGCAAGCGGGCAAGGCGAAACTCAGGCGCGCATGTGAGTCGTCGCTCCGGCTTCGCTCCGCGCCGGGCAGGCCGCCGCCCTGTGCATCGGCGGGTGCAGTGGGTGACGTGCTATGAGGCATACTGAAGGGATACCAAGGAGTTACAAGAGAGGACGCTTAAAGATGCCTGTCACAAAGGATGATTTGATGGCGTTGGTGTCTCGTACTATTGGCAACGCTTCTGATAACAAGAGCATTACACGGAAATTATTGGAACTCTTGAATGAGGTGGTCCGGGTCCGGCGTGACAGCGAGTTGACGCCCGAAGCTCGTCAATATGCTGATTTGGTCAGGCAGGAGATTTTCGATTTTTTGAACCGCGTTATAGCCGAGCTACCCGAAAGCGCCGAGAAACGCAAGGCTAAACGTATGGTCGCGCGCGTGGAAAGAAGACTCCCTAACGCCAGGGTTTATTTAGAAAATCTGACTTTGCAGAACGCTGTACAGGCAGAGAGGACAGAGGGCGCTGCGCAGATATTCGTACCTCTCGTGCAGAGCACGCTCGACATGCTTCACGATTCAACACAGAGTGTTTTGCACGGAGTTGAATCGAATGCGAATGCGATTTTGCTCTATTGGGCTGTGGATGAACTCTTGGCGGGCTTTCATCTTGCACGCTGTGCCTTCTGCACGCAGGCAAATGCCCATACTCGAACGGTCATTGAGATTCTCGACAAGGTAGAACTGTTCCACCAGCAGCCAAAGTGGGCTGAAGTTTGGGCGTCGGGTAATGAATCAAAGGCATGGAACGAACTAAGACCCGCATCAGTGCGCAAGAAGCTTGGAAGGGTACGTCCAGACAGCCTTTTTTCACACCTCTCTAACCACGGAAGTCACGCGACCTTTGCAGGGGCTCAGCGCCGCACGAGAGTGGAGAAAGACGACGCAGGGACGCGACGGAGGCTCATTGCCATCGGCGGAATGCGGAGTGATGAGGAACGGTTGTTTTCCAGCATGGGATGCATAGTTGCCGCCGGATATACGGTACTAAAAGCTGCGGCGGTGCTTTGCGATTCGCTCGACGTGGAGGAAACAACTCAAGTGACGAATGAGGCTAGGTCCAACGTAAACAAATTTCTTAAAGACGCAACGTCAGTAACTCTTAATCCGGGAGCGAACCAAATTGAGGAGCTGATAGATTTCTGGCAGGGAGTGAGCCGATGAATACACGGTGGCTGACTTTGCCCGTCGCTGGCGCAGGTAGTATTATGAACAACACCCCCGAAAGCATTGGCTGATTCGTTGACGGGACTGGCGTTGCGATTGGAGTAAGCCGGTGTTTTCGCGCGCCCGCCAGCCGATCGGTTCAACGAGTGTCGAATGCCGAGCAACTTCCCATTTCCTGCCTCCGGGCTCGGATTGCGAAGCAAATTGGAGACCGTACCATGACAACCATAAGAGAATTTCTAGCGGCCACGTTGAGCGGGCTTGTCCTGCTGGCCACCACCTCAAACGCAGTCGCCATGCCGATGTACGAGCCTCCTTACCAGGAGTCGGACCAGGCGCCCCTTACCGCATCTGACATCGAAAATATCGTCTCTCCGATCGCGCTCTATCCCGACCAACTGATCGCGCAGATCCTGGGCGCGGCGACTTATCCGGACCAGGTGACGGCGGCCAGCAATTACGTCAATAACACCAATCTCAAGGATGAGGCGCTGATGAAGGCGGTGGACGGCCAGCCTTGGGACCCCAGTGTTAAGGCCCTGACCCAGTTCCCAACGGTGCTGGACCAGATGGCGAAGAACCTGGCGTGGACCTCCGCCTTGGGTGACGCAGCGTTCAACCAGCAAAAAGACGTCATGGCTGCGATCCAGAAGCTGCGCAAGCAAGCGAAGGACGCGGGAAACCTGAAGACGAGCAAGGAAATCAAGGTGGTTCAGGAGAGCCCGCAGACGATCGTGATTCAGCAGGCAAATCCGCAGGTGGTGTACGTTCCGACTTACAACCCAACTGTGGTTTACGGCTATCCGTATAATCCGCCCGGATACAGCACCGCCGCCCTGGTGACAACCGGCCTCATTTCGTTCGGAATCGGTATGGCCATCGGCGCGTCGATGAATAATCATTGCTGCGGCTGGGGCTATTACGGCGGAGGTTGGGGCTGCAACTGGCATGGCGGAAACGTGATGTACCAGAACAACATCTATGTTTCGCGCAGCAACACCTTCTACGGCAACAACCGGTATCAGAACAACTCTTACTACAAGAACAATAATCGTCCGACGCCTTACAACAGCAACAACAAAGCTGCGTGGAGCGGCAACCAGAACAGCGGCAATCGCAACAGCGGTAACACCGTAAACAAGGGCGGAAATACCGTCAATGTCAACGGTGACGTGAATGTTGGCAGCAATAACAAGAACCGTTCGGGCAACACTGCCACTAACAATCGCGCAAACGTAGGGAACACTAGCAACAACCGCGCTGGAAACACCAACAATGCTAACCGGCCGAATGCGGGAAACAGCAATGCCCGTCCAGCCACCAATAACAAGGCTGCGGCCGCTGATCGTGGTTACGCCCAAAAGCCACAGACCAGCAATGCCAGTGCCACGGGTGGTTACAAGCAGGGCGGCAATGCGCGCGCCGACGCCAATCGTGGCAAGCAGAGCATGGGAGCAAGTAAACCGGCCGCTGCGTCGCGTCAAGCCCCGGCATCGCGTCCGTCTGGTGGCGGCGCCCGCAAAAAGTAGGCGGTGGCGGTCCGTAAGATTGTCGTTCGGAATCCGAAAATTACGTTGTTGCGATGGAGATTGCACATGTTAAAGACGACAGGAATTTATAGAGTTGTGGGACCGGTAGTCATGGTGTTGATGGCCGCGGTTGCGTTGCTGGTGACGGCGTCGGCGCAGGAGAGCGGACAGAAGACGTTTGCTGCGATGCCGGATGCATCGAAGGCGCTTTACGACGCTGTGAAATCGGGCGACAAGTCTGCGATGGAGGCCGTGCTCGGCGCCTCCTCTGCGCCGATCCTTTCGTCCGGCGATCCGGTGCAGGACCAGAAGAATGCTGATTTCTTCACCCAGCACTACGAGCAAATGAACCGCTGGGGCAAAGAGACGAATGGCGACGAGACCCTTTTCATGGGCGCGGAGAACTGGCCGTTCCCAGTCCCCCTGAAGAAGAGCGCAGCCGGAAAATGGTACTTCGACAGCAAGGCCGGTGTGGAAGAGGTGCTGTACCGCCGCATTGGAAACAACGAACTGGCGGCGATTCGGGTGTCCGAGGCTTTGGCGGATGCGCAGGCGGAATACTTTGCTGAGCTTCACGATGGCGACACGGTCCATCAATACGCGCAGAAGTTTGTCAGCGACGATGGCAAGCAAAATGGGTTGTACTGGCAGACAGCCGAGGGCGAGCCACAGAGTCCCATCGGGCCGGTGTTTAAATACGCCGCTGCGGAAGGCTACACCAAAAACGCCGATCCGTTTCACGGATACTTCTACCGCATCATTACTGCCCAGGGCGCCGCAGCTCCGGGCGGAGCCAAGAGCTACATCGTAGATGGGAAGATGACGGGCGGATTCGCGTTCGTGGCGTATCCGGCAGAGTATCGCAATTCGGGAGTGATGACGTTTGTCGTCAACTTGAACGGCGCGGTGTACGAGAAAGACCTTGGACCGAAGACGGTGGACCTGGTGAAGGCCATGACGGCAATCAATCCCGACAACACGTGGCGAGCGGTAAGTTATCAGACGGAGGATGAAGCGGAAGAACAATAGGGGATTTCTAGTTGCTCGTAGCGATACCTCCTGGGTGGCGCTGCGCGGATCTTCACTTTATGCCCAAAGTGCCCGGTTCTCACGCGCCGGGCTTTTTTCTTGCGTCGCAGCCGCTACGAATTCGGCGCAAATCTACGACACTCCAGCTATTCTTGACTCGACCTATGAATAGCTCACGCCGCAGCTTGATTGGTAAGGCATCGTTTCTCGCGTTTCTCGTCTTCCTCGCCCAGATCGCGGCGCCAATGGTTGCGATCGACCAGCCGCACAGCTTTGTACACACGGACGGAACCCGCCTCGTCGATGGCGAGGGACACCCCTTGCTGCTGCGCGGTACAAACCTGGGAAATTGGCTGGTGCAGGAAGGCTACATGTTTCACTTCGACCATGGTCCGCAGTCTGCCCGGGAGATCGAAGCGCTGACCAACGAACTGTTGGGTCCTGAAGCGGCGGACAGGTTCTGGCATGCCTACCGTGAGCGGTATGTCACACGCGATGACATCCAGTTTCTGAAGCGGGCAGGCTTCAATTCGATTCGCATCCCGATCCACTACAAATACTTTCTGAGTGATGACGCTGAGGGTTTCACGTGGCTCGACCGCGTGATCGGGTGGTCGCACGAAGCCGGACTGTATGTCGTGATCGACATGCACTGCGCTCCGGGAGGCCAGACCGGGGCCAACATCGACGACAGTTGGGGCTATCCGTGGATCTACGACAGCCCGCAGGCGCAACAGCTCACGATCGATACCTGGAAGCGCATTGCGGCGCACTATCGCGACTCGAAGACGGTGCTCGGGTATGACCTGCTCAACGAGCCGATCCCGCATTTCCCTGAGCTTCGCAAGTACAACAGCAAGTTGGAGCCGCTGTACCGTCGCATCGTGGCAGGCATCCGCGAGGTGGACAAGAACCACATCGTCATACTTGGCGGAGCCCAGTGGGACACGAACTTCGAGGTCTTCGGGCCTCCGTTCGATGCGAATGTCATGTACAACTTTCACAAATACTGGATGCCGCCGGTGCAGTCTGAAATCCAAGCCTACGTTGACTTCCGCGACAAGTACCGTGTGCCCATCTGGATGAGTGAATCTGGAGAGAACAAAGACGAGTGGATCGCGCAATTTCGCGAACTGCTCGAGAAGAACCAGATCGGATGGGCGTTCTGGCCATATAAGAAGATGGACGCCGTGTCGTCGCCTGTGTCGTTCGCCAGGCCGGTGTATTGGGATGAGATCGTCGCCTACGCGAAGTTGCCCGGTGGCACCGGCGAAGTGGAAAAACATCTCGCGCAACGTCCGCCACAGGAGCACATCAACGCTGCCTTCGCCGATCTCCTCGACAAGATTCAATTCAGCCAGTGCCGGATCAATCAGGGCTATCTGAAGGCGCTGGGGCTGGCTGCAAACAACTGAACAGGCTGCTGAAAGAATCGATTGTGAACTTGTTTTGAAAGGGCATGGCTTCAGCCATGCCGTACAGCCACATTAATCTTTGTCATTCCCCGGGCGCTTCAGCCCGCGGGGAATCTGCTTTTCCGCGCATGTCCATCAAAACAGTGCCGCTTCTCCGAACATTCTCTGAACCTTTCGTGCCGCCATGCTAATCTATTAATAGAAGCTGCGACCCGCCTTGTAGCGAATACCCGCAGTCCCCAAGACAAATCATGATCTCAGTCAGTGCAGTCTCCATGCGCTACGGCGCAAAAGTGTTGTTCGAAGATGTGTCCACCGCGTTTACCCCTGGGAAACGCTTCGGCCTTACGGGTCCCAATGGGTCTGGGAAGTCTACATTCATGAAGCTGTTGACCGGAGAACTCGATCCGCAAAAGGGATCGGTGGTGCGTCCCAAGAAATTCGGCGTGTTGAACCAGGACCAGTTCGCTTTCGACGCGTTCCGCGTGATCGATACGGTCATGATGGGCAATAAGCGCCTGTGGGCTGCGCTGGAAGAGCGCGACATCATTTACGACAAGCCCGAGTTCACCGATGAAGACGGCATGCGTCTGGGCGAACTGGAAGGCATTGTAGGCGAGGAAGACGGCTACTCCGCTGAGGCTGATGCCTCGATCCTGCTGCAGGGTTTGGATATTGCCGACGACTTGCACGAGCGGCCGATGAGCGAGTTGCAGGGCGGACAAAAAGTCCGCGTGCTGCTGGCGCAGGCATTGTTCGGGCATCCGCAGGCGTTGCTGCTCGACGAACCGACGAACCACCTGGATCTCGACTCGATCCACTGGCTGCAGGGATTTCTCAACAACTATGAAGGCGTGCTGATCGTGATTTCGCACGATCGCCACTTCCTGAACAGCATTTGCACGCACATCGCCGACATCGATTACGAAACCATCATCACCTATACCGGGTCGTACGACGAGATGGTGCTGGCCAAGACGCAGATCCGCTCGCAGATCGAAGGGCAGAACGCCCAGCGCGAAAAGAAGATTGCGCAGTTGAACGAGTTCATCGCGCGCTTCTCGGCCGGCACGCGTTCCAGCCAGGTGCAGTCGCGGCGAAAAGAAGTAGAGCGCCTGGCGGTTGGAGACCTGGCGAGGTCGAATATTCAGCGTCCGTTTTTGAAGTTCGAGCAGAAGCGGCCTTCCGGCAAGCATGTGCTTGAACTGCACGGCGTGACCAAGTCGTACGGCGACAACGACGTTTTGCGCGGATTCACCGCGAGCGTCAATCGCGGCGAGAAGATCGCACTCATGGGACGCAATGGCGCGGGCAAGACGACACTGCTGAATGCAATCCTGGCCAATTCGCCAACGACTCCGGAATCCGAGCTGCGCCAGACCAGCGGCTATGCGGGTCCTCTAATCGATGACGGCAAGGTCGTATGGGGACACGAGGCGGCGGTGGGATACTTCGCGCAGGACCATCGGTCCCTCATTCAGCCGGGCATGAGTGTCTCCGACTGGCTGCATCAGTGGGAGCCGGGCGCGGCGTATGAGGAAATTCGCGGATTGCTCGGCCAGATGCTATTTCAAAAAGAAGACGGCAACAAGCGCACCGACGTGCTTTCGGGCGGCGAGGCGGCGCGTCTGCTGTTCTGCAAGTTGATGCTGCAGAAACCCAACTTTCTCATCTTCGACGAGCCCACCAATCACCTTGATTTGGAATCCATCAACGCGTTGAACATCGCGTTGCAGCGCTTTCAGGGAACGGTGCTGCTGGTGTCACACGATCATGACTTGATCGATGAAGTCGCCACCCGCATTTGGCACTTCGAGAGCGATCACACCATCACCGACTTCAAGGGTGCGTACGAGGAATACCAGGCCGCGTTGGCGGCATAGATATAAAGGGGAAAGCAACGCTTCACAGCTTTCTGAAAGACTCCATCCTGAACGGCTTCGTATCAGGGCACGACTTCAGTCCCGCCGGTAAGTCGTTTATATTCGATCAACCGAGCGGACTTTAGTTCGCGAGGCGCGCCCATTCGTTCGTGATGAGAAAATCTGAGAATGAAGAAAGGCCTCGCGGCGATGCGAGGCCTTTTTAACGGAGTGACTAGACGAATCCTAGTCGCCGGCCATTTCGGGTTCGGGATACAGTCCTGGAGCTTGCGGCACTTCCAGGTCCGGCATGGGGCGTCCGGCAAACAGCAGCCGACAGGGCTTGGCCAGCCAACTGGCTATCTTCGTCGAGCGGGCCATGCGCGCGCTGTCGGTGGTGATCCCGGTGTCGGCGTACATCTGGCGGTAGATCTTGGAAATCAGGAGAAATGCGGCCCGCGCCTTTAGCGATTTCAGGAAACTCGATCGTCTCCAAATGGACTCGAAGCTGTAGAACTTGTCCCAGACAGCTTGCGTGCGCTGCCGCACTTCATCCGCCGACATGGTGGGATGAAGACCGAAATACTTGGGCCGCGTCTCCTGCGGAATCAACCAACGACGAGTGAGTGGGACGCCGTTCACATTTGCCGTAGTGACGTCCACGGTCTTCTCCCACTTTGCGAAATCAACGGTCCCAGGAAACGGCGTCAGGATAACGAATTGTGCAAACGTGAGATCGGCGGCGTCCGCCAATGCGGCCGTAGCGTCGAAAGTTGAAGGCCGGTCGCTGGGCAGACCAAAGATGAACGAGCCTAGAACGTGAATGCCGTGGCTGCGGAAGTTCTTCAGTCGATTAATCAGAGCCTGGCCGGAGAGGTTGAAGTCCTTGTAAACGTCTTTCAATCCTTCCGGGGTGACGGCTTCCACGCCGACCAGCGCTCCCAGGATGTGCGCCGACTTCATGGCATCGAGAAATTCGTCGTCCTCCGCCGCTTCCATGGTGATTTGCGTGTAGAAGACGGTGTCCTTGGGAAGCCTCGCCAGGCGCGACATCAATTCAAAGCGCTCAGCGCGTATGGCCTTCAACTGATCGAGATGCGCCTTGTTCTTCTGGCGCCCCGCCAACTCGAGGTCGGTCAGGGTGACGGGATAAAAGTTGTCATCGGCCAGCGCGATGAAGCGGAACCCGAGTCTTCGCAACTGCACGATCTCTTCGACGACCGCGTCGGCTGGTCTCTGACGCGGCTTCTGTCCGTCGGTGCGCCATACTGAGCAAAACGAGCAATGCTTGGGACAGCCGCGCACCGTCTGTACGGAGGCCCACATATAACTCTTGCGCGGGATCAAGTCCCAGCGCGCCGCGGAAAACTGGTCGGCGTCGATCCGGCCCCCATCGTAGATGGTTTTCGGCGAGCCACCGACGCAGTCTGCCAGCACATGCGCCCAGGCAACGTCGCCGTCACCCTTGACCACGGCATGGGCTCCGCCGAGCTCAAGAGCCTCTTCGGGATAGAGCGTGGCGTGAATCCCTCCGTAAACCACATAAGCCCCACGGGCGCGAGCGTCCCTGCCAACTTCGTAGCCGCGCAGTGCATTTCCCGTATGGATACCAATGCCGACGACGTCGCCTTGATGGATGGTTGCGGGATCCAACAGCGCCAGGGTCTCATCGACCAGAATAGGATCGCCAAAAGATCTGGGTGTGGCTCCGGCTAAAACGTACAACCAGCGGGGAGTAATAACGGCGGTACCGAACGAGACATGGCTCGGGTTAATTAGATGAACATTCACGCGCGTGTAGCTCCCTTCGAGGGTGCCAGGGCGGGTCAGCCAATCACGCGCTGAAGTCGCAGAGGACGCTCTTGAAAAACGGTGGAGTCAGACCGGGAAGTGCGTTGAGTTACGTAAGCAAAATTTCACAACGCAATTCAAAGTCACGGGTATAGAGTATTTCATGTCGCCCATGTTGGCGTCTGTGCAATATTGATCACTTTTCGAGGTTGGTTGTAAGACCAGTCCTGGATGCCTTGTGCTCTAACTGTAGCATGCCTAGTGGCGTGTCGCCCAAGCCAGGCCATCGGGGTTCTCTCCCGCTTCGATATGGCCGACGACTGCCAGCGAATGGAGATCGATGACCGCCACGTAGCTGTCCGGAGTACACGCGACAAACGCACGCGAGCCGTCAGGCTGCATCAGGATGCCCGCCGCTCCGTGTCCCACGGGAATGCGTTTGACGGTTTTACGAGTAGCGCTGTAGATGACCGTCACGTCCGGTCCGCCGAGAGAGGAAATGAACACCAGCTTGCCGTCGGGCGTGAACTTCAGCCGGTTGGCGCCCTTCACGTCCGCAGCCAGCGTTTGAGTCACCGCCTTGCTCGCATCATCAACGATGGACACGGTTCCGTCCTGGGCGTTGGCCACCCAGATTTCCTTTCTGTCCGGCGAAACATCAAACCCTTCCGATCCGTTGCCGACGCGGACGACGGTCTCATTCCAATCTCCATCGGGCGCACCCATCGGGCGGCGCGGCGGTGGATTTCCCTTACCGCCTCCCCCGTTGGGATTGCCGGGTGGCGGACCACTTGGACCACCGCCGACCGTCTTCTCGATGATGCTCACGGTCCCGGAACTCACGTTGGTGGTGACGATACGCTTCAGGTCGGGCCAAACGTAGATCATGTGCGTACGGTTCTGGCCGGTGCCGAGGATCCAATCGATTTTCTGAGTGGCGGGATCATAGCTGCCGATGGCCTTGGCCGCTTCTGCGGTGAACCACGCCTTGCCGCCGACAAAGTCCAATCCATGCGGGCCGCGCAACGCGCCGAGGTCAATCGCAGGCAAGGGCTTTTGAGCGACGAGATCGATTACTGCCAGCGTGTTGTAGGCTCCGCTTCCATAGTTGGAGACGTACGCGGTCTTGCCATCCGTGGAGGCGATGACTTCGTGGGGATCATTGCCCACCGGAATCTTCGCAATTGCTTTCAGGCTGGAAGGATCGACAACGGCGAGCGTCTGGCCGGACTTTGAGAGCACCAGCAACGAGTCAGCGGGTGTTTCTTGAGCGTGAAGCATAATGGAACCCAATGCGAGGAGCAGAAGGAGGCAAGCCAGCCGAGAATTCATGATTGGAAACGATACCTCATTGCGCTCGGTGGAGGCCAGTGCCAGCGGACGTTGGATGCGTAGATTCCCTAGTCTGGAGCTACAGCATTGCAAATTCCTTAACATTTGATTTAGTTGCAAGCGCGGTGATTTTTGGTTGTTCGCAGGAGTAGCCTCAATCGCTTCCCAGCCAAATCCTGCGTCTGCGGAGCCAAGCGGCTACTACGGGTATCCGATCGGATACCGAGCAGCGGCCTGTGCGGCGCCTCGGCGCACCCGAGTAATACTCATCTTGTTGTAAACGCAGCAGAATGGCGCCTGGAAACAGCCTGGCTTGGGTTTGGCACGACGCTTGCTCTAGTACAAAGCGTCACAGCCAGTATTCAGAAGAAACGCTGAAGGGTCTGCTAGAAAAAATTCAGTTTGGGTTCCACTGCAAGGAGCCCCCAGGAGGATGTCATGAAACGCAACCTGATCGGGATTCTTGCGCTGGTAGTGTTGATTAGCTCCACGGGCGCCTTTGCTCAGTCTTACGCCAAAGCCAGTGTGCCGTTTGCTTTCAAGGTCGGATCGGCGCAGCTGCTGGCCGGCACCTACGAGATCAAGGTCGATAACGCAAGTTCGGGAGCAATCCTGATCCGCAACGGCCAGACCAGCGACGCTGCGATGTCCACCGCGCGGCGCGAGTACCCTCGTCACACGGGCGCCAAGTTGGTCTTCCACCATGTCGGCAACTCCTACTACTTGGCTGAGGTCTGGAAGAGCTCGGACGCCGAAGGAATGGTCGTTCCGACCTCCAGGCAGGAAAAAGACCTGGCGAAGGAATTGCAACTTGCTGAGAAATCCTTGGGCGGGTACGAAGAAGTTATCATCGCGCTGAACTAACCCCTCGCAACCCAAACTGGAGGCCGGAGCCCCACCGCTCCGGCTTTTTTGCGTTCGGCTCAAATGAAACCATGAGCCTTCCCGGTTCAAAGCCGGATCGCGGCGCGGCACCCACTCTATGAGCGCTTCACGAGGGCTGGCTTTCCACTGCGGTGTTCGACGCATACCGCCGCGTGAAGCTGGTGCGGCTTAAGGTGCTCCAACTCAACCGGTACCTCGAGAGTCTCAACCCGCTGTCCATTTGCGGGCGCAAACTGCAACTCCGGAGCGTCTGGTTTGCTGGAGGGATGAAACAGCGCATAGACCTTCCCGGTTTCGTCGAACAGAGTTATAACTTTCATTGCAATACTCCTTTCGTGATCGGCAGCAACGGTTCGATTCAGCGCCGATGACAGGCGCTCAGAAGGTGTCGTTCTGGGCGGCTATGACCTGAATATTCGACACCACTGGCGCTCCTGAACCCGTGGCCTGCAAGTTCACCACAGTCGGGGTCGAGGCAGGATCGGAGAGGTCCCATTGCGAGCCTTCCGAAAGAATGGTGACGGTCTGATGGGAGTCGGAGTCGCCGGCACTTTGGATTGCAGGCCAAATGCGCGACCAGCGAAACATCGTCAGCAGACCTGCGGAGGCAATGATCACATTGGTGCTGATTGGGCTCATAAGGATTCACTCCGGGCAGAGGATTGGTTGCGGGGCCAGACGAGTAGCAGTTGGAAAACTGTAGCGCGGTTTTGAGACGGGCGCAAGAGGCGATCTCAATACAAAAGGCCCCGCATCGCTGCGAGGCCTCTGCTGTTGCCTTTAGCTTACTGCTGATCGCTAATTGCTTCTTAGTACATTCCGCCCATGCCGCCACCGTGGCCGCCGCCCATGGGAGATTCCTTTTTCTCTTCCGGAATCTCGCACACGAGGGCTTCGGTGGTCAGCATCAGGGACGCGATCGAACCTGCGTTCTGCAGGGCGGTGCGCGTTACCTTGGTGGGATCGATGACGCCGGCCTTGACCAGGTCTTCGAACTTGTCCGACTGAGCGTTGTAGCCGAAGTTGTTGTCCTTCGACTCGCGGATGCGGCCCACGATGACTGCACCTTCTTCACCGGCGTTGATCACGATCTGACGCAGGGGCTCTTCCAAAGCGCGGCGCACGATGTTGGCACCGATCTTCTCGTCGCCTTCAAGGTTCAGGCCTTCGACCGCAGCCGCACAACGCAGCAGGGCCACGCCGCCTCCGGGTACGATGCCTTCTTCGACTGCAGCGCGGGTAGCATGCATGGCATCTTCGACGCGGGCTTTCTTTTCCTTCATTTCGGTCTCGGTCGCGGCGCCGACTTTAATGACGGCAACGCCACCCACAAGCTTCGCCAACCGCTCCTGCAACTTCTCGCGGTCGTAGTCGCTCGTGGTCTTCTCGACCTGGCTGCGAATTTCCTTCACGCGGCCGGAGATGTCTTCCGCCTTGCCCTTGCCCTCGACGATGGTGGTGTTGTCCTTGTCGATGGTGACCTTCTTGGCCTGGCCGAGATCGGCCATGGTCACGTTCTCCAGCTTGATGCCGAGGTCTTCGGTGATGGCCTTGCCACCGGTCAGGATGGCGATGTCCTGCAGCATGGCCTTGCGGCGATCGCCAAAGCCAGGAGCCTTGACGGCAGCTACGTTCAGCGTGCCGCGCAGCTTGTTCACGACCAGGGTCGCGAGCGCTTCGCCTTCCACGTCCTCAGCGATGATCACCAGCGGACGGCTGCTCTTGGCGATCTGCTCAAGCAGCGGGAGCAGGTCCTTCATCGACGAAACTTTTTTCTCGTGGATGAGGATGTAGGCGTTTTCCTGAACGGATTCCATGCGCTCGGGATCGGTGACGAAGTACGGCGACAGGTATCCGCGATCGAACTGCATGCCTTCGACGACTTCCAACTGGGTTTCCATCGTCTTGGCTTCTTCCACGGTGATCACGCCGTCTTTGCCGACTTTCTTCATGGCTTCGGCAATGATCTTGCCGATGGTCTCGTCATTGTTGGCCGAGATGGTGCCGACCTGCGCGATCATGTCGCCGGTGACCTTCTGCGACAGCTTGTCAAGAGCGCTGCCACTGCGGTTTCCATCGTTGTCCTGCGTACCGCAAATCGCGGTAATCGCCTTCTCGATGCCACGCTTCAGGGCCATCGGGTTCGCGCCGGCGGCAACCGTCTTCACGCCTTCGCGATAGATGGCCTGGGCCAGAACGGTCGCGGTGGTGGTGCCATCACCGGCGACGTCCGAGGTTTTGGAAGCGACTTCGCGGACCATCTGGGCGCCCATGTTCTCGAGCGGGTCCTTCAGTTCGATTTCCTTGGCTACGGTGACGCCGTCCTTGGTAATGAGCGGCGAGCCGAACTTCTTTTCGATTACGACGTTGCGGCCCTTGGGGCCGAGGGTGACTTTCACGGCGTCGGCGAGGACGTTGACGCCACGCAGGATCGACTGCCGTGACTCCTCACCATGCAGAATCTGCTTTGCCATTTTTTCAATCTCCTTGAAAAATCGTTGTCAGTTGCCATCAGCCAGTTGCCAGTTCGTTCCCGCAACCACGGCTGACCGGCGTTACTTGTCGAACAAACCTACTTGGTGACCTTGGCCGGCTTGGCGGCGCCTTCTAGGATGCCGAGGACTTCTTCCTCGCGCATGATCAGGAAATCTTCGCCGTCGATCTTGATTTCCGTGCCGGCATACTTGCCGAACAGCACGCGATCGCCCGCCTTCACGTCGAGGGGGAAGGTCTCACCCTTGTCGTTGCTCTTGCCACGGCCGACGGAAACAACTTCGCCCTCCTGCGGCTTGTCTTTGGCGCTGTCGGGGATGATGATTCCACCCCGGGAGGTTTCAGCCTCTTCTACACGTCGAATCACGATTCGGTCATGCAGGGGAGTTAGTTTAGTAGCCATTCTTCAGACTCCTTTTCCCGCCAAGGCGGGTCGATTCGGATTGGATTGCAATGCGAGTTTGCCGGCGTTGGCGCGGATATTCTGCGTTGGGCTCGACATATTCATGAACTTAGGGGTTCTTGTCCTGAGGGTTAAAGCACAGATAAGGGACGGTGCCCCGCGGTTGCTAGCACTCAGGTGCAACGAGTGCTAATGTACCCCATACGTAGTAGCAATGTCAAGTCAGATGTGAGTGCAAGGCACTCAAATTTCGGGACCAGCCCAAATGGCACCTCTGGGCGTTGCACTTCGGTGAACTGAGAGTAATATGGCAACCATCAATGCTCCCGTTCGAATGTTACGCTGCAGCAGATACACGGGGCAGCGGAATTCAAGGATCCGTACGTAAGAGTCTCCAATTTGGGAATGTTTTAATTCGCCCCGAAGCGGTCCAAGCGCATCACACGTGCAGAAAGTTTTCGTTTGCAACGTACAGCCTGAGTAACATAATTGGAATTGCGGGTATTCGCGTGCGGCTACTCCCTATGATTCGGCCCGGCCCCTCAAACCGTTCTTTCCCACAAAAGCTTGCGCTGTGTCTGGCGGTCGTGGTGGCGCCGAGTCTGCTGTACGCGCAGTCGCCGAATCAGTCTGATGCGAGTGCGCAGGTTGCGGTGAATGACCCATCTGCGAGCGATGCCGATGTCCGCACAGCCGAATCCTCGACAGTCCAAATGCGCACCGCTGCCGAAATCGACGCTGAGGGAGTGCGCGCAGCTGACCCCGCGGACGTTCCTCCCGCAGCCAACACGGTAACGATGCCCGTGGTCTCGCTCGCGCCACCGCCTGCGGTTCCCGCCGCCGAAGGGCCGCAGCAACCTGCGAAATACGATGTCACCCTGATCGGTCACCGGAATATCGGGACGGGGATGAATTTCTATTCCATCGAGCGGGAGATCGCTCTGGGAAAAGATTTGTCGCGACAGGTCGAAGAAAGCTCAAAGCTGGTCACTGATCCCGCGGTGGTTGAATACATCAACCGCATCGGACAGAACCTGGTGCGCAATTCCGACTCGCGGGTGCCGTTCACCATCAAGGTAGTGGACAGCGGCGAAGTCAACGCGTTCGCGCTGCCGGGCGGTTTCTTTTACGTGGATAGTGGCCTGATCCTGGCGGCCGACAGCGAGGCCGAACTGGCTGCGGTGATGGCCCACGAGATTGCGCACGTGGCGGCGCGCCATGCCACCAAGAATATGACCAAGCAGCAAATCTGGAATATGGCATCGATCCCGCTGATGTTTATTGGCGGTCCGGCAGCGTATGCCATTGCTGAGGTAGCAAGCATCGCGGTGCCGCTGGGTTTCCTCAAGTTCTCGCGCGATGCCGAACGCGAGGCCGACATGCTTGGCCTGCAATACGACTATGCGTCGGGGTACGACCCTCTGGCCTTCGTGCAGTTCTTCGAGAAGTTAAAGATGGAGGAGAAGAAGAAGCACAACAACATCGCCAAGATGTTCGCGACCCATCCCATGAACTCAGAGCGGATCGCGGCGGCACAACGGGAGATTCGGACGTACCTGCCTGATCGGGACAGCTACGTGGTGGATACCAGTGAGTTCGAGGCCATGAAGGCCCGTCTCATCGCCTTGGAGGGCGGACTCAAGATAACCAACGGGCAGAGTGCGAACCGGCCCGTTCTGCGGAAACCGGCACAGACCTCGGATCCCGGCGACTCGCCAGCAGCCTCGCCAAACCCGAAGGACGACGCCGGCGGATCCCCGACTTTGAAGCGGTCTCCGGCGAGCGCCGATTAGTCGTCCGCAGAAATGCACGAACCGAAGTTGACGGTCCGGGAGTGACAGTTTGCAGCCCACACTGCCGGATGCCTAGAATATCCCCATGAGAAGTATCCGCCTGCTCAGTTGCCTGTTGTGTACCTTGTTGGTTCCCGGACTGCTGTCATCGAGCGACAAGAAGGGCGCCGCTGATCAATCCTCCAATCTTCGGTTCACCGTTCTGAAGGACGACAACAATAAGCCTGTCCGTAATGCCAGTGTCATCCTGCACCCTGTGGAAAAAGACGGAAGGCAATCCAAGGGTGGATTCCAACTGAAGACCGACAATGAAGGAAAAACGGAGTCGGAAGGCATACCGTACGGTCCTCTTCGGATACAGGTGTTGGCGCCCGGCTTCCAGACGTTTGGCGACGACTACACCATCAACAAACCTGAAACGATTATTGAGATCCGGCTGAAGCGGCCGACCGACCAGATGTCGATTTACGACAAGCCAAAGGACAAGCAGGAGAGTCCGCCAGCGGCGCCTCCCGCAGAAACCAAGCCGCAGTAAGCCAGCGCACGCCCCGACGTTACCGAGGCAGGATGCGAACCCCATGACTGAAGCGAAGACCATTTGGACAGACAAAGACCGCTTTCTTGGCGAGGCCAACAGCGGGCATGCCGTAGTGCTGGATACCGGAGAAATGAAGACGGCGAGTACGCCGATCGAACTTGTGCTCATCGGACTCTGCGGCTGCACGGCGAGTGACGTGGTGGGGATTCTGCGCAAGAAGCGCGAGCCCTTCACCGGCCTGGAGGTCGTGGCGCAGGCGGAGCGGGCGACCGAACATCCCAAGGTCTTTACCCGGATCAAACTGGTGTACCGGGTGCGCGGCAAGGTTTCGCACAAGGCCATGGAAGATGCCGTACGCCTGTCGAAAGAGAAATACTGCTCGGTATCGGCCATGCTGGAGAAGACGGCCAAGATCGAATTCGAGATCGAATACAGCGAATAGGCCCCTCCTTAGCGCGAACTCTTCATCCTTTTCCCAGTGCGCAGCATCACAATGATCTAGGCTGTGCGTCACTGCACTGCGTTCACGGCGGTAACAGAATGTGAGATGGCTTTTGGTCGCCTATGTCCCATAGCCGCGGTAAATCGAGGAAAATCAGCATGAGCACACTTACTGTTTCCGCACCACCCAAGCTGCACCTGGCCAAACGGATGTCGCGGCTTGGAACCGAGACGGCGTTTGAGGTGCTTGTCCGCGCCCGCGCCCTGGAGCGCCAGGGTAAAAATATTGTCCACCTGGAAATCGGCGAGCCCGATTTCGATACGCCCGGAAACATTGTCGAAGCCGCCGTTGGCGCGCTGCACATGGGCTATACGCACTATGGGCCCTCGGCTGGACTGCCCGATCTGCGTGAAGCCATCGCCGAGGACGTAACCAAATCGCGCGGTGTGAAGTTTACCGCCGACGAAGTTGTGGTCGTGCCGGGCGGAAAGCCCATCATCTTCTTCACCATGCTGGCGCTGGTGGAGGAAGGCGACGAGGTCATCTATCCCAATCCAGGCTTCCCGATTTACGAGTCGATGATCAACTTTCTGGGCGCCAAGGCCGTTCCCATTGCGTTGCGTGAAGATCGCGATTTCCGCCTCGACGTCAATGAACTGAAGAGCCTGATCAACGATCGCACCAAACTCATCATCATCAATTCTCCGCAGAACCCGACGGGCGGCGTTTTGACGAAAGGCGACATTTACGACATTGCCGACGCCATTGGCGATCGCGACATCACGGTGTTAAGTGACGAAATTTACGGCCGCCTGCTGTTTGAAGGCGAGCAGTTCAGCATTTCGGCAGTTGAAGGCATGAAGGATAGAACGATCATCCTCGACGGCTTCTCCAAGACCTACGCCATGACGGGATGGCGCATGGGCTACGGCGTCATGCGCGCCGACCTGGCCACGCACATTGCGCGCCTGATGACCAACTCCAACTCCTGCACTGCCAGCTTCACGCAGGTTGCAGGGATAGAGGCGATCCGCGGCGATCAGAGTGAGACCGAGCACATGCGTCTGGAATTCCAGAAGCGGCGCAATGTCTTCGTGAGTGGGATCAACCAGATCAAAGGATTTTCCTGCCGCCTGCCGAAAGGCGCGTTCTATACCTTCCCGAACGTTACGCAGACGGGATGGCCATCGAAGAAGCTGGCCGACGCGCTGCTCGATGAAGCCGGAGTTGCCGGACTTTCAGGCACGGCATTCGGAGCGTTCGGCGAAGGCTACATGCGCTTCAGCGTGGCAAACTCGGTGGAGAACCTGCAATCAGCCCTGGATCGCATCGATCAGTGGACGAAGAAGAACCTGTAATAGCTCCTCTCCTGATACGGCCCGCTCTCGAGCGGGCCTTTTTTCTTGGGCAGCCACCTCCGACACTCAACAAAGGGACGGCAGATACTCTCTCACTCGCGATAGGATAGAAACGACCAGCGCCCCATGCTGGACAGGCTAACTGTGGATTCGCGTCTCATTCTCGTCACCGTTCTGATTCGCCTCGGCGTTGCTGCGGCAATCAGCAGCGTGCTGGTGCGCGCCCGTCGCTTCCGCGTGCTCCTGTTCCGCGAAGAGCGCAACCTGGGCGAGAAGATCGAAATCGTTCTGATCATCGGTATCCCGATCGCCCTCGGTGTTCTGGTGCGCGGCTGGGTCCGCAACTTCTACGCAGCTGACATCTCGTTTGAAGGCGCCATCCTGATGGGTGTAATCGGCGGGCGCTTTGCCGGGACCGCTGGCGGCATCCTGGTCTCGCTGCCCGCATTGCTTCTCGGCGAATGGCTTGCGCTTCCCATGAACATTCTGGCCGGCTTCCTGGCCGGCCTGCTTCGGCACGTGGCTCCGGAGCGTGAGGCGGTCTGGTCGTTTTCCCCGCTGTTCGACCTCAGCATCTACCACTGGATTCGCCGCAGCATTCGCAAGTCGCTGATCGACTGGCAGACGTCGTTCTTTCTGCTGATCCTCGCACTCGAGTTCGTGCGCATCCAGTTGCACCGCGCCTTTCCCCGCCGCATTTTCGCGCTCGACAGCGACAGCTGGCCGGTGGAACTCGCTGTCTATGCCGGGACCGTAATGGCGGTGGCGATCGCTCTCAAAGTTCTAAACAACGTACGCATCGAAATGAAACTCGAACAGCAGGAGCGGCTGCTGCTGCAGACGCGCATGGAGGCCCTGCAAAGCCAGATCAATCCCCACTTCCTGTTCAACACCCTGAATTCCGTATCCTCGCTGGTGCGCCGCGATCCTGACTCCGCGCGCGAAATGATCGTCAAGCTCAGCAGCATCCTGCGACGTCTGCTGCGCAAGGGCGACTCGTTTGTTCCTTTGCGCGAAGAGGTCGAGTTCGTGGACGACTATCTCGACATCGAGGTTGTGCGCTTTGGGCGCGAAAAGCTCAGGGTGGTCAAGGAACTCGACCCCGCCTCACTCGACCATCTGGTGCCCAGCATGATTCTTCAGCCGCTGGTGGAGAACGCGATCAAGCACGGACTCGCCGACAAGCTGGAAGGCGGCAGCATTTACATTCGCAGTCGATCGACCGATGGCCGAATCGTGATCGAGGTCGAAGATGACGGAGTCGGCATGCCTGTTTCGGGAACCAGTAGTTCGTCCGGCACGGGCATCGGCATGGTGAACATCTCTGAGCGGCTGCAGGTTGTCTATGGAGACGCCGCCGAGATCACCATCGAAAGCCAGCCCGACCACGGCACGCTGGTCCGTCTGGTGCTTCCGGTGTTGCTGGCTGAGGATATGGGCGGTTCCGTTGCCGGAGCGCTCTACGAAGCCCGCTCCAGCACTTCGCGGTAGTAATCCTCATACATGGGAATGATTTTGCTGGCGCAGAAACGTGCCTGCGCACTCGCGCGGGCCGACACGCCCATGTCTTCCAGGCGCTCCTGGTCGGACAGCAATTCGATGGCGTACTTCGCCATGGCTTCCACGTCCCCGACAGGCGCGAGAAACCCAGTCTTGCCGTGCTGGATCACTTCCGGCACTCCTCCGGCATCGGTAGAGATCGGCACCACCTGGCACGCCATGGCCTCCAGCGCCGCCAGTCCGAAGGACTCCAGTTCGCTGGGCATCAGCATCACATCGGCCATCGGAAGCTTTTCGTAGATACCGTCCTGCTTCCCAAGGAACTCGATTTTGCCGTGAATTCCCTTCTCCACCGCCAGCCACTCGGCGCGTGATCGCTCTGGGCCATCGCCAATCATGATCAGCCGCGCCGGCATTTGTTTCTGCACCCGGTCGAAAATTTCAATGACATCCGGAATGCGCTTGACCGGACGGAAATTCGACAGGTGCACCAGTATCTTTTCGTCTGGCTTGGCCCAATCCGTCCGATGCTTCATGATCTCTGGCGTGCGGTGATACATGTCGCAGTTCACGAAATTCGGAATCACCCTGATCGGCGTCGCAACCTCAAACACTTCGACTGTCCTTTGCGCCAGGTACTGGGAAATCGACGTAACTCCGTCGCTCTGATCGATCGAAAACCGCGTGATCGGCAGGTACGACGGATCGGCCCCGACCAGCGTGATGTCGGTGCCGTGCAGCGTGGTGACATAGGGCAGCTTGCGGCTCTTGCGTTTATGGTCGCAGGCGAGCATCTGCCGCGCCAGCATCGCACTTACCGAATGCGGAATGGCGTAGTGCACGTGCAGCAGGTCGAGATCGTAGATCTCCGCCACCTCAGCCATGCGAGTGGCGAGGGCCAAATCGTAGGGAGGATATTCGAACAGCGGATACCGTGAAACTTCCACTTCGTGATAGTGAATGTTGGGTTGCGTCTCCGTCAGTCGGATGGGCTGGGAGTACGAGATGAAATGCACCTCGTGGCCGCGCTGGGCCAGTTCCAGCCCTAACTCAGTCGCCACAATTCCGCTGCCACCGTAAGTGGGGTAACACGTAATTCCAATTTTCATTGCTGATGTCACTCGACCATTGTGTCTGATTACGCACGATTGCGATAGCTCGGGTGTCGAACCGATACGTTTTCATCTCTCGCGATTGGATGGATTGGGCAAGGAAGAGATTCACACGTCCCTGTCGGATTTGTCGCCACGCTTCAGGTTTTGTAATCACCCTGTCGGATTTGTCATCACCCTTTAAGGTTTGTCATCACGAGGTCGCCGCGGCGACCGAGGGATCTGTTCTTTTTTCGCGCCGTCATCCTGAGCGGAGTGAGGTCGCCTTGGCGACCGAACGAAGTCGAAGGACCTGCTCTCTTCGCAACCCGCGAAAATCGCGATC
>DATBZX010000117.1:0-6588 GCA_036512955.1 Terriglobales bacterium | reverse complement strand
ATGGGGTTCTTGTAGAGCTTTACGCTGACTGGAGGATGGGAGTCTTGAGTATTCATTTCCTGCGAGTCCGCAGCCATTGAACGACCTCTGGTTCGATTAATTTGAAAATGATTCCGAAGTTATCACAAGGTTTGGACGCACTCAAAAACACAGCTAGGTCTTCGCCGATGTGACCAATGGTTAAGAAGGTGCGGAACGGCTCTGTCCACACCCTGCTCTACTTGCTTTGGACTGACTCCTCTTCAGCGCTGGCGGCTTCCGTCTCCGCGTCCACGCCGTTCGCTTTCTCGATGGCCAGTGAATCAAGAGGATGCTCGTGCTCGTAGTGCTCGATCGACATCTTGCCGTCGAACCACGCCCAATTCATGGGATACGCGTCAGGATCGAACATCACGGCGTAGATATGCCACACCACGATGGCGAGCGTCGCCAGGATGGCCTCGTACCAGTGAATGGTGATGGCGGCGTCAACCCACCATCCGGGCACGCGTTGACCGACAAACCCCTTGAACCACGCCATCAAGCCGGTTGCTGCCATTACGAACATGCCCCACACCAGCGCCCAGTACTCGGCTTTCTCGGCGTAGGAGAAGCGGCGGAACATCGGCCGTTGCTCTCTCACTCCAACGTAGTACAGCAGCGCGTCGCGAATGTCCGTGACGTCTTTCCAGTCGGGCAGCATGTCCTTGATGAGCTGACGGCCGTCTGGATTGGTACTGACATACCAGATGTGGAACATGCTGACAGCGATCAGCACCACTCCGGCGATGCGGTGAATCAGGCTGCGCACATGTTCGTTGATGAACGCCATCGCCAGCCATGACGAGGGATAGCGCAACGCGAACCCAGTCAGCACCAGCGTGAAGAAGCTGATCAGCAACGTCAGGTGCTGTACTCGCTGCAGTAATGTCATGCGGAACAGGATCCGCGGTTGCCCAATGCGATGCAGGGCCAGCTTCTTGCGGAAGACCAGGAGGTTATGCAGCACCATTCCGCCGATGACGGCGATGATCATCCAGATATAGAACTTGCTGATGATGCCGATGACCTTGGTGCCAACATCGGCCTTCATAGTGGCGCCATCGAGGTGAACGGTGCTGGTGATGAACTTTTCGTTCGCGCCCGGGTGACACTGGCCGCAGGTCTTGGCCAGGTTGGCGTGATTGATGGTAGAACGTGGATCGCTAGACGGCAGGATGTTGTGCACACCGTGGCAACTGGCGCAGTTGGCTACCGTAGTCGATCCAACGCGTGACGCCATGCCGTGATAGCTGGCGAGGTAGGACGAGACCCGGTTTCCTTCCACGCCGAATTCGTTGGAGAGCTTCACGCTCTCATGACACGACCCGCAAGTGTTGCCGACGTTCGCTGCAGCCACCGCCGACTTGGGATCGGTCGGCGCTTTGATGGTGTGAATACCGTGGCAGTCGGTACACACCGGAGCGTGCCAATTTCCGCGCGTGAGCGCAGCCCCGTGCGTGCTCTGCATGAATACCGTCTGCACGTCGGCGTGGCACTTGCCGCAAGTGGCCGGAACGTTGAACTTGGCAATCGGACTCTTGGGGTCCGTGCCCTCCATGATGTTGTGGGTGCCGTGGCAGTCGGTACACACGGCGGCGTATTCCGACCCGCCCTTCACCGCTTTGCCGTGCACGCTCTGCTCGTACGAGGTATACGGAGCGGAGCTGACGCCACTGCTCGCCATGACCAGTTGTTTGCCGTGGCAGGATCCGCAGGTGCCCGGAATGTTGACGTGCGCTACCTTCGACTTGGGATCGCTGCCCGGCAGAATTTCGTGTACGTTGCCGTGACAGTCCTGGCACTTGGCCACGTTGTTGTTGCCCGCGGCGGCGGCCTTGGCGTGAACGCCATGATCGTAGGCGGTTTGTTGATCAGCGTGACAAGTGGCGCAGACGGGCTTAACTGGCGTCGGTTCGTGTGGGAACGCCTTGATGTCGGTGTGGCAATCTACGCAGCCGAAGGCAGTCCCGTGGATGGACGCCTTAAAATTCGCTTCGTCCACATGCAAACTGACCTGCTTCCCGTTCTCGTCTTTTGCCAGCGTGGGGTCGCTGTGACAGGCCAGACATTCTTCGTTACTCATTTTCGGGCTTTTGGCAGCGGCCTTAGGAGAGGCCGCCGCCATCGCCGGAAGCAGCAAAGCAAGTACAACAATCCAACAGTTACGCTTCACGAAAATCCTTTCACTTTCAGCCCACCAAGCCGACGCCGGCTCGACTAATCGGTTCGCCTCTGCTATTTGAGGGTGTGGACGTACTTGACGACGGCGCTGATCTCGTCGTCGGTCAGCTTGCCTTTCGATGCCGGCATCTTGCCTTTGCCCTTGGTGACCAGTGCGGTCATGTCGGCATCTGACATCTTCTGCACTTCCGCGCTGCTCAGGGGCTTGAGGCCCATGCTCTTGCCCATTCCCGTGCTGGCGCTGCCGTCGGCGCCGTGACACATCGCACACTTTGCCTTGAAAATTGCCGCCCCGTCTGCCGCAAAAGCGGAACCAGCCAGCGCCAGGCATGCAATTAGAACTACTGTCGTGGTCTTCATGATTTGCAAAATCCTCCGATAGATTTGATCGTCCCCGTGCAGGCCCTGCCGGACGGTAAATTGCAGCCGCCAGCGTTGTCGCTGGCCCGAAAGCAGGTGACACTCCAAAATCGCAGTTTGTTGTACCAAGGGGCAGTGAGTCGGCTCACTCCCGCCTGTGACTGCAATCACATGGAATCAATCTGCACACTGCAGGTTTCCGCGATTAAAAGGGCGTTCTCCACACACCAGGAGTGCCTCGTGGCACGGTGGAGAATTCGTGCGCCACGAATTGCAGGGAATCGGATATGTGCTACAATTCCGACAACTTACACGGCCGTGCGCCAGTTCCCGACCCGGAGAAGTAGATGCCCAAGTACCATCGGAACGTCCCTATTGCTCTAGTGGTATGTTGTATGTGCTTTATTTTCATCACGACTCCGGCTTACGCCTATGTTGACCCCAACGCAGTAGGCTTGGTGTCGCAGATAGTGACCCCTCTTCTGATAGCCGTTGCTGCCGGCGTCACGTTCCTCAGAAAACAGGTGGGAGCGGTATTCTCCGGGCTCTGGCACCGTCTGCGCCGACGAGCGGATGTCTAGAGAAGTAGGTTTTCGCTCATCCTTCGCGTCGCTCTGGTTCCGGCTAATGAGCATTGCGATCGTCTCCTTGGCTTTCGCTGAGATGCTCTGGCTCGCTCAGGGAAAGCTCCAGAGCTGGTCGTTTTATCTCACCGTGTGGGAAGTCGGGTTCGAAGTAACACTGCGCCTCGTGTTTGCCGCCCTGGCCGGTATGGCTCTTGGAACCATCTGTACTGCAGTTCTTAGTCCAATCCTGTGGTATTTCGAGTCATCCCGTGAACGCCTGATTGATTGGGTGACGAAGTTTGTCGTGGTTCTGGTCCTGTTCGTTTATTCCAGATACGCAGTGATAGCCCTGATCAATAAGTTTTGGTCCTACCACGGACCGCGATTCAGGCTTGCCTTGCTCACCGCCCATTTCCTGGCTTTCGCCCTGGCACTTTGCATTCCTCGCGTGCGACAGGAATTGGTGACAAGCCTTGACGGATTCCTTGGTACAAATACGACACGCCGTCTCGCCATCGCGACAGTCGTTGGCACTGTGGCACTTGTGGCCACGGAGTTTGCTCTGGTCAAGACGGCACCCACGGTAAACGCTGCGCACGTTTCGCGGCGGCCAAAATCCAATGTTCTGCTGATCACCTTCGACGCCTTAAGCGCGGAAGACATGTCCCTCTATGGGTACACGCTGCCGACGACTCCGAACATCGACGCATTTGCCCGCAAGGCGACGGTCTTCACCAGTTTCTATTCCGCTTCGACGTTCACAACCCCCAGCGTGGCAACCATCTTGACGGGGCTCTATCCCTCGGAAAGCCAGGTCTATCAGCTCCAGGGTCATGTACGGCCCCAGAACTCAGATAAGGGCTTCGCGCGCGCGATGAGGTCCGCCGGCTATGCCACCGGTGCGTTCTTCTCCAACCCGTTTGCCTACTACGTCGCGAACAGCCTTCCGAACGACTACGACTTCATGCCGGAACCGATCTTTCAGTCGGGCAGTCTGCAGCGTATGTGGGATGCAACCAGGCCGTTGCATCAGGATTCGGGATTCGGAAGCCGCGTAGACGAATACTGGGATCTCGAACACGTCTGGAACACTGTGGGCCGAATGAACACCCAGCTCTCAATGCGATTCCCCGCAGTGGCGAGTTTTGAGCAGGCGCACCAAATTCTCGCAAAATTGCCGGATGGATTTTTCCTGTGGATCCACGTGATGACGCCGCACAGCCCGTATCTTCCGGATGCGGCAAATCGAGGACGCTTCCTCGCTGCCTCGGCTCTTCCCGGCTTGACTGAGGAACCCGACAGTCTATGGGAGCCTCATTACCAACCCGATCAGCAGAGCCAAGTCGATGAGCACCGCCTTCGCTATGACGAGTTCATCGCAACCGCTGATCGCGCTTTTGGCAACTTCATGTCAGAACTTGAGGCCAGCGGGAAACTGAAGAACACGACCGTAATCGTGTCGGCCGATCATGGCGAGAGCTTCGAGGGCGGCGTCTATCAGCACCACACTCCTTATCTGACTCGGCCGGTGATTCATGTTCCTTTGATCATCAGGACCACGGGCCAGCAGGATGGACGCACGGTTGCCTTTACTGCCGATCAGACGGCACTTGCACCTACCATCCTCGATCTCGCCAGCGTGCCAAAGCCGGATTGGATGCGCGGCCAATCGCTTACGGGGTGGCTGTCTGGAGATCGCAAGGGGGAGAATGAGGGGCTGGCGTTCACTCAGTATTTTGAGAAAAACAGCGTCTTCAAACCTTTGCGGCACGGCACCGTAGGAGCGATCGATGGGCACTACGAATACGTCGTGGACATCGAGACCCGAAAGGGCGCGCTTCGCCCCCTGAACGAAGCGCAAGTCTGGAACCTCGACCGCACAGCCGACGATCCTGCTCGAGCCGAGGCATTACGCGCCGCCATCCTCTCGCGATTTCCGTACCTGATGCAAAATCTAAAGTGAGCCGACAATATCTCAACCTCACAGCGGGCGCATGGCGGCAACTTCGCCGAAACTGGCATCTCCGGCCGAGTCCCATGCTGCTCTGGCAGACGATGGTGCCCGGCTCCGTGTTCTCCGCATTGGCTCGAATGCAGCAGGCGCTGTCAAGCCAGCAACTTGCCCAGGCAAATTACCGCGATGCCGTGGTAGTTCTTGGCTACTGGCGCTCCGGCACCACGCTGCTACACGAACTGCTATGCCTTGACTCCCGCTATACGTATCCCACCACCCATGCCTGCATGAACCCGCATCATTTCCTGTTCTCAGAAGCCTCGGCCCTGGCTCATGGAGATTCCAGCGCGCAACGGCCGATGGACGAGATGGAAGTTCGGCCCGGCTCACCGCAGGAGGACGAGTTCGCACTTATGTCCCTGGGCGCGCGCTCTCCATACGAAGCACTGCTGATTCCCAAAATATTGACCGAAGCCCTGAAGCTCACGGACCCTCGCGACCTTTCTCCGCAAGATGAAAAGCGTTGGCGCGAGGTTTTCCTGAGTTTTATCGCTGGCGTTTCGGCGCGGGGAATGGGACGGCCTATGATTCTGAAGTCGCCGACCCATGGCGCTCGCGTCGATACGCTTCGTGAATTGCTTCCGGATGCCCGCTACATCCTGATTGTGCGCGACCCTGTCACCAACTTCGAATCGGTGGTCAGGATGTGGCGCAGGATGTTTGAAACCTATGCCATTGCGCCGATTCTACCCGATGATGAAATCCGCGAGGCGGTTCTGGTGGATCGTCCGCGGTTTGAAGCGAAGCTGGCATCGACTACCTCCGACCTTCCTGCAAACCGGTTCAAGGCGATAGCGTACGAGTCGCTGGTCGCTGATCCAATCGGGGTAATTGAAAATCTTTACCAGCAACTCGAACTCGGCGACTCTGCGCAATTGCGAGACGCCCTTACGGCCGAGACGCAGCGCCGCAGCGATTACCGTGCCAAGGCGAGTATGCCGTCGGATCAATGGCGAGAGCGAATTGAAAACCAGTGGGCGGCGATCATATCGCAACACGCGGCTTTGCATTAACGCGTGCCAACCCGATGTGGGTGGCAGTGCGAAATCTTAGCTTGCAATCACGAGGGGCAAGCCTAGTCAAAAGGCATAGCGCAAGGCCAGCGTCGTGTTGTTGGCGTGGAAATAGCGCGGTGCCGTCGGCCCAACGAAAGATCCTTCGTTGTACTGGTAATAATTCCAGCCCGCCTTGAACGTCACATTTTTGTATATATTCACATCCACCGCGGCCAAGGGCGTCTGATACCTCGAGGAGAGCGGCCCCAGCGGCAGAAGTGGATTCAACGAGATCGTGGTGCCTTGGTTGTCGACGATGTTGTAGCCCAGGCGCACGGTGACCCGCTCCACCGGCGTCAATGTCAACGCAAAATAGCCATACTGCGTATGGGTCTGATAGACCGCGAGGCTTTGCAGCAGGGTGGCATCCCCCAGGCAGGTGGACGAACCG
>DATBZX010000116.1:0-7740 GCA_036512955.1 Terriglobales bacterium | reverse complement strand
AGAGCCAAACATAATCATGGTTCCCGGCTCGGGAGTGACTGAAGTCGGCGTGATCGCTGTGGAGAAATCGACCGTACAGAAGGCGCAACCAGTGCTATTGGCGTCGCTAGGCCATATCCAAAGAGCGCTGGAGCTGACTCCGGAAACCGTGCCCCACGGACCTACGCCATTGGCCCCCTGACTGTACACACCGCCAGCCGGCACTACCCATGGTTGAGGAGCCACAAAAGAATTGCTGCTGTTGTAGCCTCCAGCCCAATTGGTGGTGTCGGTCAGAAGATTCTGAGACCCATTGGCGAACTGAAACCCCGTACCGCTCAGGGAGAAGTCCCCAATGAACGCGCCCGGGCCGCCATAGTTGATGGCTACGATCTGGAGATAATTCGTTACTCCGGGGGTGAGAGCGGCGCTAAGGGAAAACGTCGTAGGCCAGGAGTTGCCGGATGCAACTAAAGTCCCAAGCATCGCATTGTTGGTGCTGACATAGGCGTAAAACGCATTGTCAACGGTCATGTTGCCGTTGATCGAGGTGGCTTGCGCGCAATTTACGATTGCGAGGGACGCCAAGACACCTGATTGTATGTCGCGTATCAACTGAATTTATCCGTCCGGAGGAGGAATAAGCGGCGGTAAATCGCCATGTAGTAAGTATTCCCTGCCGAGAGGATTGGTTAAGAATTGGCCTGATCAGGCCAGCCATCTTGGATTGAACTGAGGAATCGCAGCAACCTTCCGACCACACGGGTGTCAATGATGGATTAGGCGCGGTGAGTGGACAGAAGAAAGCCGGGGCGAGTGCCCCGGCACTTAAGACAGCGATCATCCAGATAACTACATGTTGATTTTGCGACGCAGGATACCGGCGAGTCCGAGGATGCCGGAACCGAACATCACCAGTGTGCCGGGTTCCGGCGTTCCCGTTGGCAGGACACCAACGGTGAAACCTCGCCAGTTCTCAGAGCCCTGTTCGTTAATCGTGATCTGCGTGAAGGTACCAGGGAACTGAATCGCGCCGGTGCCCTCACCGTTGGAGTACAGCAGATTGCCCGCGCCGACATACAGGTTGCCGCAGCCCCAGTAACCGCAGCCATCGCTGAGCACGTTAAATGGTGCGGAGAAATACAGACCCGGGCCATTGACGCTGATCACGGCCAGGATGGGATTCGTCACGGGTGACGAAAAAGTGATGGTTTCACCTTGCCCGCCGGTACCGATTGCGATGATGTCCACCGATTGCGAGTCTGGCGCATTGCTGACCGTTCCACTGAGGTAGGCAGCTTGCGGGTTCCAGTAATCTATGCCCATGTTATTAGTCTGTGCAAAGAAATATCCGCCCGAGTAGGTTACGCCGACCCCGCCCAAGGTGCCGCTGACTTGGTTCGTCCCAGTGCTGTTCCAACTCGTCCAGGTTACGGGGCCCGCAAATATCGCTGGAGCGACGAGCAGGGCAGCAAGAAGCACGAGCAGACTCGAAGTGAAGCGCAGTTTCATCTTTCCTCCAAACAACATATTGAGATGTGATTCTGATTCCTGAGCGCACAGGCGGCCACGTCAGGCATATTTTATGGAATTCCGCCTCTGTTGGAGTCTACTTGTCGTAAGCGGTTTACCCAAGCAGAACTGCACTGCAGAGCACGGGAAAGTGAAAGGTGGTTCCATTTTGGGAATTTCCATCCACCCGGAATATCCACCGCTTGAAAAGTGGCTCCCCACCCAGTGAGCTTAGAGTTCCTTCCGGCAAACACCATTACGCAAGTTCACTCGTGACCGAAATTCTATCCGGAGGAGTTCCAGCGTGCGGGAATCGCGCTTGTTATACCCACCGAAGCAGAGCGCGACTTCATCCAGAAGAAGTACATCGGCGAGCTGCTGAAGAACAAGTTCCTGCCGCACAGCCGTGAGGAGATCAAGCGCATCGCGCAACGCCTAAAGTCCGAAGAAGGAGTCGAAGCTCTGGTTCTGGCCGGGACGGAGCTCCCTCTATTGCTGCGCGACGCTGCCAACAGGACATCGAGTTTCTCGACACGACGGTGATTCATGTCGAGGCCGCGGTGGATGAGTTGCTGCGGTAGGCGCGCAGCAGGTTAGAAAGAAAATGAGCAGGCGAGGCGGTTTTTCTTGTACGGATTAAGGTACTCGGACTACTTGATTTTGCCTCTTCGCGGGAATCTTGCTGGGTGAAGTAGTTAATCGCGGGTCGTGAACTCCCAACTCACTTCCCACTGTCGGCCGGCGGTTTAACAAACGTAAATGGTGCTGTAAGGGTGAACTTAACTCGGGTGTCAGGAGGAAGTTCCACCTTCGCGGCGTGAAATATCGCAATTACCGGACTCACTCCCGAACCTGGGCCTGAACCCGTCGCCATGTCCGCCCCAGCCCCCGCGCTGGCTGGCCCTGCGGCCTTTACCTTGGCGACCAGAACGCCTTGGTCCTTCTGGTAAGTGTCGCTCTCCACTTCCAGCTTTCGTCCGTTCATCACCAAGCCGATCAATTCCAGCTCTACCTCAGCCTTTCCATGCAGATGACCACCTTTCTTATTCTCCGCCATTCGTACGTGCGCCTCCGTGCCGCGCGGGATCAGGACGCGGTCGTTGTAGATCAGCGAGGGATCGACAATGCCGGTCAATAGGTCACCGGTATGAAGATGGTTGGAGTCCACTCGGTCGGCGATGCGCACGGAGATCACCGTGCCGGCGGGCAGCAAGATTCGCTCGTGGTCGTCAGGCGAGCTCGTAGACTCAACATGGTCGGATTGTGCAGGCGGTGTGTTGTCCTGCGCAGCCAGCGGACAGTGCAATGTACTCAAAGCCAATAGCGTGCCGCCAGCGAAGGCAAGAAGTAAACGCCAATGCTTTACCGCCTGCTGTCCATGCTCCACAATCTCAAACACTTCTGCACTCGACATTGTTCCCACGCTCCGACTTGCCACGACGCTGACTCAAAGTCGGTCGTCAGGACAGGAGCGGCGCAATAAGAACATTAGTATGCGGATGGGGGCTGTTTCAATCAGGGCATTGCCGTATCTTGCTGCTACAAACACTCAGTCACTAATCGAAGCGACTACTAGCGTGTCTCCGAATCGCCGCTGACGGCGGTAGCGATTGAATTGGTGATCGCCCGCCTTGCGGCAACTGAGCCAGGTCCAGCGCGTCATCGTTTCTTTAGTGAAGCCGGGACCGCCGAAGACGGTGGGGCGGCGGAGCGATCCTTCGCGAGCTTCGTTTGGCAGGCGCTCTTGCTCTGGGGGAACCTGTTGTCCGATCTCGAGTGGCGAGACGGTGAGGAACTTCTCGTCCACCAGATCGGCGCGGGCCAGGTTACCGTAAAGCGTGGGGCCACCTTCGCAGAGCAGATACTTTACTCCGAGATCGGTGCGTAGCTTTTGTATTGCGGCTGGAAGATCAAGCGTTTCACCTGCACCAGCGGAAATCACTTCAACATGGGGATGCGTGGTTCGCGCTCCCAGTCGATCGGCGCCAGCGGGCGACGTGACGATTGCGACATCCACTACATCGCCGTCGAAGCACTTCAGCCGCGACAGATCGAGATCGAGGGCGCGGGTGACGAAGATATTCCGCTGGCGACCTTTGCCGAGTCTTTCGCGCAACTTCAACAGGCTGGGATCGGCGACCTGGAAAACGATGCCACGGCTCTCGGGCCCGCGATTGCGCTGTTCTTCGCGCAAGGTATTCATGCCCATCAGTACGCCGTCGGCGTGAGCGCGCAGCAAATCCATCAGCCAGCGGTCCTCGCGCGATTGGGCGATCTCGGCCCCAGAGGCATGCTTCCCCAGCAGGCTGACGATGCCGTCGAGTGATTGCACGAAGTTGGTGTAAATCCAGGGGCGATCGGCAGGCGGCGGGGGAAATCCGAAATTGCCATACGGCGCAAGGGCGTCGTAGGCGAACGGGCTGGGCTCGGCGTGGTCGAAGAGGACGTCGAAGAGCGGACTTTGGCTGGCGCTTCCCATGGGTATTCGATTCTAACGTGTCGTCACGTGCCTATACCTGTTGGCGTGGTTGTATCATGGAAAACCTCTCGTAATCATCGATTCATTCTGAGGCAGGAGGAAGTATGGGTGAACGCGGCGGACTCAACATCGAGCTCGCGCATAAGTTGAACGAGGCAGAAGAGCACGGACCGCATCACAAATCAAAGTGGATTGAGACCCTGGAGATTGCCGAAGCCATCATCCTGGCGATGGTCGCGATTGCGACTGCGTGGAGCGGCTACCAAGCGGCAAAATGGGACGGCAGGCAGGATGAGCTGTACGAACAGTCAACGCGACTCCGCGTTCAGGCACAGGGTTTGGCGACCCGCGGCGGCCAGGAGCAAATCTACGATGCCTCGACGGTCGTCGAGTGGATCAAGGCGCAAGCCAGCGGCAACAAGAAGCTGGCTGATCTCTTCGAACGCCGCTTCCGTCCCGAAGCCAAGGTGGCGTTTGACGCGTGGAAGAAGCTTGACCCGCTGAATAATCCCGATGCGCCCGCGGGGCCGTTACTGATGACGGAATACCACAATGCCCGTACGGAGGAGTCGGCCAAGTTGTCGCAAGAAGCCACGGAAGCGTTCGAGCAAGGCGCCAAGTCCCGGAGTACGTCGGATGATTACGTGCGCGTCACGGTATTGCTGGCCACGGTGCTGTTGCTGACAGCCATTGCTCAACGATTCAAGACGCACCAGGTGCGTGTGGGTCTGGCCGTGGTGGCATTCCTGCTGGTTTGCATTCCGATTTATCGCATCCTCACATTGCCTCGTCTGTGAACCACATTAACCGAGCCAGGAAGACCGAAGGCTGATGGACATCAAGTTAAGCGACGTTGAAGCGCGCGTTCTGGGCGCGCTGCTGGAGAAGGACATCACGACGCCGGATTACTATCCGCTGTCGCTGAATGCGCTGGTCAATGCCTGCAACCAGAAGAACAACCGTGAGCCGGTGATGAATCTGGACGAAGGCGCGGTGCGTGATGGGCTGAACGGCCTGCACGACGATGGTCTGGCAGGCCCGGCCAGCGGCGCCGACAGTCGTGTTACCAAGTACGAACACCGCTTGCAGGAGACCTTCAACTTCACGCGGGGTGAGACTGCTGTGCTGTGCGTGCTACTGTTGCGCGGGCCGCAGACACCGGGCGAGTTGCGCGGCCGGACCGAGCGCATGCACCACTTCGAGGATTTGGACGCAGTGCAATTCAGTTTGCAGAAATTGATGCAGCGCGAGCCTCCACTGGCAGCGGTACTGCCGCGGCAGCCCGGAACGAAGGAATCCCGCTACGCGCATTTGCTTTCCGGCGAAGTGGAGGCGGGTGAGATGCTGGTGGTACGCGCGGCTTCACCGTCCAGTACGCCGGGTGACGACGAGCGCGTGAGCCGATTGGAAGCGGCGGTGGCTGCGTTGCAAAGCGAAGTCGGCGAACTCAAGCAGCAACTGGCGGAGTTTCGCAAACAGTTTGAGTGAGACTTCATGTCGAGGCACATTTTCTTCGTTCAGTCCGGGTGAATGGTCGTATGATCCGGTAAACGGCAGCACGTTGGCGCCCCTTCGTTAGATGAGCACTTGGGATTGAGTGTGCCCATCGCTGACCGCGTCAGGGACGAGCGGCGCGGGAAAAGGAACTCGCCAAAATGGACCGATTCCCATCCAATCCAGATCTGAATGCCTTCCTGAGTGCACGCGATTTTCTACTGCAGCATCGCACTGACTACGAATTCGTTTACCAAAAATTCCGTTGGCCTCAACTTACTCAGTTCAACTGGGCGCTGGATTACTTCGACGCTTACGCTCGTGGCAACCATAAGACTGCATTGTGGATCGTAGACGAGGACGGTTCAGAGTTGAAGCTGAGCTACGACCAAATGTCGCGGCGCTCAAACCAGGTAGCCAACTTCCTTCGCAGAAAAGGGGTTCGTCGCGGCGAACGCATCATCGTGATGCTGCCCAACGTGGTAGCGATGTGGGAAGTCATGCTGTCAGCCATGAAGTTAGGAGCGGTCGTCATCCCGGCTGCGACCTTGCTGACCCATGACGATCTGCAAGACCGCCTTACCCGCGGACAGGCGCGCCACGTCATTACCAAAGCTGCTTTCACCGGGAGTTTCTTGGAGTTGCCAGGCGACTATTCGCGGATCGTCGTGGACGAGCCTGTCGACGGTTGGATCTCATACTTGGACTCGTCTCGGGACGAGGAAACGTACTTGCCTGACGCGGAGACGAAGGCGACCGATCCCGTGCTGCTGTACTTCACCTCGGGCACCACCGCCCAGCCAAAACTTGTTTTGCACACCCATCAGAGCTATCCCGTCGGCCACCTCGCAACGATGTATTGGATCGGTTTGCGTCCCGACGATGTTCACCTCAACATCAGTTCGCCGGGTTGGGCTAAGCATGCATGGAGCAGTTTCTTCGCTCCGTGGAATGCCGGCGCAACCATCTTCGTGCATAACTACGCGCGATTCGATGCCAGGAACACCCTCGAAGTGATTTCCCGTTGTGGAGTCAGCACCCTGTGCGCTCCTCCGACCGTATGGCGACTGATGGTGCTGGAGGATTTGAGATCGTATCCCGTTCAGTGCAGAGAACTGGTGGGCGCCGGCGAACCACTTAATCCTGAGGTCATTGAGATCGTCCGGAAAGCATGGGGCTTGACCATTCGCGACGGATTCGGACAGACCGAGACCGTGCTGGTCATCGGCAATTTTCCTGGGCAGACGGTGAAACCTGGCGCGGCAGGTGTGGTTTCGCCCGGACACGAAATCGTTCTGCTGGATGCCGATGGGAACGAGGCGGCCGATGGTGAAATCTGCCTGCGGCTGAATCCCAGGCCCCTCAGTTTGATGGCTGGCTATATCGACGATCCAGCGCGCACGTTGAAGGTCATGGAGGGTGGGTGCTATCACACTGGCGACATCGCAAGCCGCGACGGCGATGGATATTACACGTACGTTGGGCGTGATGATGACGTATTCAAGTCGTCAGATTATCGCATCAGCCCTTTTGAATTGGAGAGCGCGCTGATTGAGCATCCGGCAATCGCTGAAGCCGCCGTGGTGCCGGCGCCGGACGCCATTCGCTGGAATGTTCCCAAGGCCTACATCACTCTGACGCCTGGTGTGTATCCGTCAGAAGCGGTGGCGCATGAAATTTTTGCCTTCATCCGCAAGCGTCTGGGGCCGTACAAACGGATACGCCGGATTGAGTTTGCCCAGTTGCCCAAGACAATCTCCGGCAAGATTCGCCGGGTGCGACTGCGGACCGCAGAGCAGATTGAGCGGCCCGTGGGAGACCGGCGCGAATTCGAGTATTGGGAAGAAGATTTTCTGGACTTAATTCGGGCGCGGGCGTTTCACCTTTACGAAGAACGGGGATGTGAACACGGTCACGACCTTGAAGACTGGATCCAGGCGGAGTCTGAGATAACCGGTAAAAAAGCTGGAGCACGCTCCAATTGAAGCAATGAGCTAATCGTCACCGTGAGCTGTGACAACAGGCGACAGGTCGAGCGCGTGCGTCTCCTCCCAAGGCGGCAGCAATTCCATCAATCCCCACAAGATAAAGAACGGCAGGATGGTAAGCGCGATCGCCATCAGCAGGCCTTCGCGGGCGACGAAGCCCATCTTGTAAGTGGTATAGCCCAGGAAGCTCTTGGAGAAGAGTTGGCCTCCGATTACCACGTTCCAGCGCATGGCGAAGATACCGATCAGGGTGAGGCAGCCGGCAAATCCGTAGATCAGCTTGCGCCG
>DATBZX010000115.1:0-4100 GCA_036512955.1 Terriglobales bacterium | reverse complement strand
GATCTTGGCGTCGATCAGCGCGCGGCTGAATGCATTCACGCTGGTGCCGATGCCGCATCCCGAGCACCAGATGTGCGGAATGCGGTCCATCCGCAAAAACGGGTCGGTAGGATTCGTGTGGATGGGAAGGGTCGTCATCGCGCCACCTCCATGATGGCCTTCAGAATTTGTTCAGGCTTGTGAACGCTGCCGCCAGCGTGTCCTACGAAACGTACGGGCACTTTGCCGGAGACGGCACGCTCGACTTCGCGAACCATCTGGCCGAGATTGAGTTCCACGACCACGATAGCTTTCGTCTTGGAGGCGATCTCCTTGATCTTCTTCTCAGGGAAGGGCCACGCCGTGATAATGCGGAACTTGCCGACCTTCACGCCCTGGTCACGGGCCATCTCGATGGCTCGCTGGGCCACGCGTGAGGTGATTCCGTACGACACCACGACAACTTCCGAGCCTTCGACTTGTGCTTCTTCGAACAGCACGATCTTGTCAGAGTTCTTGAGGATCTTGTCCTGTAAGCGGCGCACCAGTTTGTCCTGAACGTCAGGCGTCATGTTGGGATAACCACGCTCGTCGTGAGTCAGTCCGGTGACGTGGACGTTGTAGCCCTCGCCGACGCGCGGCATGTCAGGAACCAGGTCTTCGCGCGGTTCGTAGGCGTTGAACTCGCCCGGAGGAAGAAGGGTGTAGCGGCGGGGCGTAACTTCGATCTGCTCGGGCGGCGGAATCACAACCTTCTCGGTCATATGACCCACCACCTCGTCCATCATGACAAAGACCGGGCAGCGGTACTGTTCCGCCATGTTGAATGCGGTGACGGTGAGATCGAAGCACTCCTGTGGAGAGTTCGGACACAGCGCGATCACCTCGTAGTCTCCATGCGATCCCCAGCGCACCTGCATCATGTCAGCCTGGGCAGGAAGGGTGGGCAATCCGGTCGAAGGACCGCCGCGCTGCACATCGACAAACACGCACGGGGTCTCGGTCATGGCGGCCAAGCCAATGTGCTCCATCATTAACGAGAAGCCGGGGCCGGAAGTCACGGTGAAAGCCTTGGCTCCTCCCCACACCGCGCCTTGAATGGCAATCGATGCGGCGAGCTCGTCTTCCATCTGGATGAAGGTCCCACCCACGGTGGGAACACGAGCGGCGAAGCGCTCGACGACTTCTGTTGAAGGTGTAATGGGGTATCCGGCAGAGAACCTTGCTCCGCCTGCCAAAGCACCTTCACAACAGGCATGATCGCCGTCCAGAAAGTGTGAGCCGGTCAGAACGCCAGCGGGATCAGCGTGCATCTTCATTCGCGGCCTCCTCGTTATTATTGGCCGGAAGCGGCGCGGTGGTCTGCGGCTCGGCTTTTGCTGTTGCGGCTGGCTTCTCGGCTTCGTTCTTAAATCCGAAGATGGCGAAATCAGGGCAGTACATGCCGCAAAGATCGCAGCCGCTGCATTTCTCGGGATGAACCAGGTTGGGCGGATGATAACCCTTGGCGTTGAAGGCGGAAGAAAGAGCCAAGGCATGCGAGGGACAAAACTCCACGCAGAATCCGCAAGCCTTACATCGCTCTACTACGATTTGTACCGATCCTTTAGCCATGCTGTTGTTCCTTAGCGCGGGAACCTGGAGGGTTGCGGTGTTTGTAATCTCCCCACCTGAATCGCCGTCGCGGATGGACTTACGTTGCGGTTGAGATATCTACCCGATACCGAACGATAGTTCGATTTTTGCCCAGCATATGCCCAAGATGAAGTGATCGCTGTCACATCGAGATGTGAGGTGTGACACGTTGGGGAGTTCCCCGCCGCATCTTGGCGAGGGTGAGGTTAGGATTTCACCACGGAGGACACGGGGAAAATCAGATTGGGTACTTGATTCGTGAGATTCCCAGGCTCTTCCTCTTAGGGAGTACGCGTTCGGAGGAAGCATATGACAAATGGCTGTTTACAACATTGATTGTGGAACGGAGCTGCGTGTAAGGTGCTGGCTGTGAAGAAGGCAATCGTGGGATCCGCGCTGCTGTTCGTTATGACTCTGCCGACTGTTGCCCAACAGCACGCTCAGCATGAATGCGCTCAAACCTCGGGAATGCGAGTCTATTCAAACGCGACTTACGTCGAAGAGGCTGGCGACGTTGTCGGAATAGAGTTAGCTTTCATCGTGCGACAGGACAACACGATTAACGCGCTGCTGTACGACTATGAGGGAGCGCCGACCACGGACGGCGCACCTCTGCGCGGACGCGCTGCGGGAACGACTCTAACGATTGACGGTATATGGCCGCAGCAAATTGAAGATTCTTCGGGGAAAGAAGTTGTTCACACGGTGCCGGTTAAGCTGCGTGGGACGTTCGACGAGACGAACTTTGTTGGAACTGTCGAATTCAATGGGGGCGGTGTGGAATCTCTACAGCTGCGTCGCGTGGACGCGATTTGGCTGTGTGGTACAAACAACAGACCCATCCACGCTGAACCTAAGTAACGTCTCGTGCAGTTTACAGCTGTTGATGGGAAGCAAAGCGCCCAGGGCTAAAGCCCGGCATTCTTTCCGCATACCCTGTTTCAACACGCTGAAGCGTGGTGCTTCCACTAAATTATGAAACGCCGCTCCGCGGCTGAGGGAATGTTGGGGCCTGGTGCGCGGGCTCACGCCCACGCCTAAAAGCACGTCGCGGCGCCGCCGCTGGGACAGGGATGGCGGTCGCGACATCCTTCATCCCACCCTTTGCCAAAAGAAGGCAAAGGATGGGGCACCCGCAAAGAATGGGCTACTCGCGGGCTAGACACAGGGCCCGGTGTTCTCCGTCGCATGGATACGTGATAGCGCTCACAGCGAAGGCACTGGAAGAAGACGACTATCTTGGCAGGAGGGAAGGGGTCCCCACTTCATGGGTCTAATGACGCTTCTCACAAAAAATGAAACGTGTCCTCATCCTAGGTGCTGCTGGACGAGATTTTCATAATTTCAACGTAGTCTTCCGTAACAATCCTGAATTTGAAGTCATCGCCTTTACCGCTACACAAATTCCAGACATTGCAGGACGCCATTATCCGCCGCAGTTGGCGGGTTCGCTGTATCCCATGGGCATTCCGATCGTGGAAGAGAACCGGATGGAAGAAGTTATCCGCGGCGAGCGCATTGACGTGGTGGTGTTCTCGTACAGCGACGTGGCCTACGCCACGCTGATGCACCTGGCATCGCGCGCCTCGGCCGCTGGAGCTGATTTCTGGCTTTTGGGCGCGGAGCACACGCAGTTGGTCGCGAAGGTGCCCGTGATCTCCGTGTGCTCGGTTCGTACGGGTTGCGGCAAGAGTCCCGTTTCCCGCCGCATCGCGACGGAACTGCGGAACCTGGATTGGCACCCAGTCGTCGTCCGTCACCCCATGCCGTATGGCGACCTGGTTGCCCAGCGGGCGGAACGCTTCGCCACCTTCGCCGACCTCGAGAGATACGAGTGCACGATTGAAGAACGTGAGGAATATGAGCCTCACATCATGGAGGGCACGACGGTTTATGCGGGTGTCGATTACGAAGACATCCTGCATCAGGCCGAACAGGAAGGCGACATCATACTTTGGGACGGAGGAAACAACGACACATCGTTCTACAAGCCTGATCTCGACATTGTCGTTCTCGATCCTCACCGCGCAGGACACGAGCTTGCGTACTATCCCGGGGAAGTGAACTTCCGCAGCGCGCATGTGCTGATCATTAATAAAGTTGATACCGCCAATCCCGAGTCGGTGCAGGTGGTACGGCAGAACATCGCTCAGTACAATCCCGCGGCGCAGGTCATCGAGACCGCGTGCACGGTCAGCGTCGAAGATCCATCGCTGATCAGGGGCAAGCGGGTTTTGGTAGTGGAAGACGGTCCGACGCTGACGCACGGCGAAATGCCATACGGAGCGGGAGTGGTTGCAGCCAATCGGTTCGGCGCGGCCAAATTGGTCGATCCGAGACCATTCGCGGTGGGAACCATCCAGAAAACGTTCGAGAAGTTCCCGCATCTCGGCAAAGTGCTACCGGCCATGGGCTACAGCGAGATGCAGCGCCACGAGTTGGAGGAGACGATTCGTCGCGTCCCCTGCGATTTGGTGTTGGTGGCG
>DATBZX010000114.1:0-20088 GCA_036512955.1 Terriglobales bacterium | reverse complement strand
GCCCGTATCGCTGCCGGCAGACGACGTTGCCAGCATCCTCTGCAGATAGACCACGTGTCCGTCTTCCATTGTGGAGAGCTCGATGTAGAGACGGCGGAGGGAGCTGTCTTCCGTGCTTCCCACCAGCTTAGTGTAAAAGTCGTGGGCGCTGATCTCCGCGACTAGCGAAACCTGAAGCGCCCGTTCGCGCGCGCTGTTCTGGTTCGCCGGACTGGCGGCAAACAAGTCCGCATCTTCCAGCCTGGGCACTTCAATCATTTCCTGCAGGTCCTCTTCGGTGAGCGAGCAACTGGCGTTGCCGTATCGTTCCTGGTACTTTCCCTGCAGAATTCCGCTGTGGCGTTTTTCCTCGACGGCCATGTCCCAGAACACGCTGGCGATCTCCAGCGACTCGGCGTCGTGAAACTCGATAAACATCTCTACAAAGCGGTGATAAATTCCGGCATTGCGCTCTTCAATAAAGATGGCGACGTGAAGAGCTTCTTGCGGATTGAGGGAAGAGAACGCCCGTTGCATATGGAACTCCCAGAAACAGTAGCTCGGTCGAAATTTTACCCGCTTCGGAGCAAGAATCCTTTACTACGGGGCCCTTTTATTGCTGATCTTGTTTCATTTTGGAACTGACTGCGGGACAGCTGCCTCCGAAACCTTCGCAGCGCCGGAGCCGCCATTGTTCTTCGCTCGGTCCGCCTCGATGAGCGCGATCGTGCGCTTGAGCCAGTGCTTTACGTTCTCTCGCAACTCCTCTTCCGACTGGGGCGGCTGTGCGATGGTATCTCCCTGCTTAGTCAATGCTATGTAATGACAGGGAACGTCTTCGGTGCGGTACTGTTCGGGCACAAAATCGTAGAGCACGCACTCATGACAGGCATGCGGACGGGAGGGATCTCCATGATTGGGACAAGTCAGGGAATCCTGGAAAATGGATGCAGGTCCCCAAGGTGTGCTATACCAATTTCCATAGCCCCCTTGTTCGATGAAGTTGAGCTCGTAGCGCAGGACTTCCAACACGTCTCGTTTATCTTCCGACATTACCGTCCTCCCAGGAAGCGCCGGCTCGGCAATTCGCTCCCTTGCTGACAATGATTCTGGGCGATTCGGAACCGTCAAGCTGTGACACGGATCACGTGCTGGTGTGATTCTTGTCCCCGTCTAGAACAATCGCGACGACTTCGCGATATTTCGTTAAAACTTGACTAACCTCACAGGCCGGGCTTTAGACCGCTGGCTCCTGTTGTTTTCGTTGTTTCCATTTTGGGAAACCAGAGGCGCATTGTCCTCGAACGTCAGTTTTGTCGGGCAGATTCTTGCCGTCTGGGGCCGTGACGGCAAGAGCGGGCTGAGATTAGGCAAGGCTAAGGTGTTCGCCTTACGCTTTCCTGTGAAGGGTTGTATTTTGCAGCTCTCGAGCGACCTTTCGTTGCCAACGCAATCCAATCGAACTGTCTGGCTCGACTAATTCCGGACGGGGAGAGCAGGAGCAATGGGAGATCGAAGGGAGTTCTTGAAGGTCGCGGTCGCGGCTGGACTGGTTGCCAAGTTCGGCTACGCCGCGCAAACCGCGAACGCGTCGGGCATTCCGACCCGAACATTGGGACACACCGGCCAGCAAGTATCGATGCTGGGCATTGGCGGCTCGCACATCGGCAATCCCAGTCAGGCGGAAGCGATCAAGATTATTCGCGCCGCGGCCGATAACGGCATCACCTTCATGGACAACTGCTGGGACTATCACGACGGCGACAGCGAAGTCCGCATGGGAATGGCACTGCGCGACGGCTATCGACAGAAAGTATTTCTGATGACAAAGATTGATGGCCGCGATGCCGGGACGGCCGCGGAGCAAATCGATCAGTCTCTGCAGCGTCTGCAAACCGATCATCTCGACTTGTTGCAGTTTCACGAAGTGATTCGCATGAATGATCCTGAGCGTATTTTCGCTCCCGGCGGAGGCATGGACGCTGCAGTGAAGGCGCGGGCGGCCGGAAAAGTACGGTTCATTGGTTTCACTGGGCATAAGAGCCCGCAGATCCACAAGCACATGCTGGAAGTGGCCGACCAGCATCAGTTCAAGTTCGACACGGTGCAGATGCCGCTGAATGTCATGGACGCGCAGTATGAAAGCTTTGCCCAGATCGTGCTGCCGATGCTGCTGGAAAAAAATATTGGCGTGCTGGGCATGAAGCCGATCGGTGCCGGTATTCTGCTGAAGAGTGGGAAGATCACTGCGGTCGAGTGTCTGCGCTATGCGCTGAGCCTGCCTACAAGCGTGGTAATCACGGGATGCGAATCGATGAAAGACCTGCAACAGGCGCTGGAGTTGGGAAGGAACTTTCAGCCGCTGACCGAGAGCGAGCGAGCCGCATTACTGACTAAAACCGCCGAGGTAGCCAAGAACGGGGAGTTCGAGAAGTATAAGACCAGTACCATGTTCGATGGCACAACTCACAATCCGCAGTGGCTGGGATAAAGATACCTTCGGTCGGGTTTAGGAAGTGCGTTTCGCCGCAACGATCCTGGCGGCGGTGATGGCCTGTCGAACGTGGCGCTGAGGGTGGTCGGCGACATGGACGAGAAGGCCGCATAGCCCAGCGCGGTTTTTAATCATTCACTGATCACTGACCACTTTCTACTACTCGCGGCCTTTTTTCTTGATCTCGATGTTCAGGCGCTTGATCTTCTGATTGAGCGTCGAGAGGGGAATGCGGAAACGGTCAGCGGCTTCGGTCTGGTTCCAGCCGCTCTTTTCCAGCATGTCGCTAATGATGCTGCGCTCGCAGTCTTCCATGATCTCGAAAAGCGAGGCGTCTGGACGATGATCCATCATGGCCAGCTTGCTGCCGCGGCCTACCATGTTGTCGGGAAGCAGATCAACAGTTAGGTTCGGTCCGTTGGCCAACACCACGGCGCGTTCGATTACGTTTTCCAGTTCGCGCACGTTGCCCGGCCATTCGTAGTCCATCAGCGGACGCATGGTTTCGGGCGGGATATGCAGCTGCGGTTTGCCGTTCTCCTCGGCGAATTTCTGGGCGAAGTGTTCTGCCAAGAGAGGGATATCGTTCTTGCGCTGCCGAAGCGGCGGCAGGTCGATAGTGATCACGTTCAGGCGATAGAAGAGGTCTTCGCGGAACTTCCCGTCTTTCACCGCCTGCCGCAAATCGACGTTGGTGGCGGCGATGATGCGCACGTCGACCTGGATTTCGTTGACGCCGCCGAGATGCATGAATTTCCGGTCCTGCAGGACGCGCAGGATCTTGGCCTGGGTGTCCACGCCCATGGTGCCGATCTCGTCGAGGAACAAGGTGCCGCGGTCGGCCATTTCGAACAGGCCCTTCTTGCTGGCGATGGCGCTGGTGAAGGCGCCCTTCACGTGCCCGAAAAGCGTGGACTCGAGCAGGTCGGCCGGCATTGAGCCGGTGTTCACTGGAACGAACGCGTGTTCCTTGCGCGTCGAGTTCATGTGGACAGCTTTTGCGATCAGTTCTTTGCCAGTGCCGCTCTCTCCCTGCAGCAGTACCGTCGAACGGCTGGGCGCGACCTGCGCAACCAGATCGAAGATGCGAAGCATGGGTTCGCTTTTGCCGATGATGTGCTCGAAGTTGTAGCGCTGCTTGAGCGCCCGCTTGAGCTGGATCACTTCCGCTTCAGCGCGGCGGCGGCCGACAGCTGCACCCACATCGGCTAGCAGCTTCTCGTTGTCCCAAGGTTTCTGGATAAAATTAGTAGCCCCGGCCTGCATGGCGTTCACCGCATTCTCCACGGTGCCATAGGCGGTAATCATGATGACTGCCAATTCGGAGTCGCGCTCGCGGATGTCCTGCAGAATTTCTATGCCATTGCGCTCGGGCATGGCGAAGTCGAGCAGCACCAGGTCATAGGGGCGATCGGCCAATCGCACCAGTCCTTCGCTGCCATCACTGGCAGTGTCGACGTCGTAGCCTTCCAGTTCCAGCAGGGTTTGCAATGACTCACGGATGGCCGCCTCGTCATCGATGATGAGCACCGAACCCAGCGAAGCGGTTTCTTCGCGCGCTGGAACGGGCCGGGTGACGATCACCTCAGGCATTAACGACCTTTCTTACCATTGGGAATTCCATGGTGAACGTCGTGCCACGGCCCGGCGAACTCTCGACGTGAATCTTGCCCGCATGTTCCTGGATGATTCCGTAGGTCACGGAAAGACCAAGCCCGGTGCCTCCGGAGTGGCCGGTCTTCGCTTTGGTCTTAGTAGTGAAGAACGGATCATAGATGCGATGAATGTGTTCCTGCGCGATGCCGCTTCCCGTGTCCGCGACCGAGACCCGGACATTGTGCCCATTGCCTGTGGTGATGGTCAGCGTGCCTCCGGCAGGCATGGCGTCTTTGGCATTCAGAAATAAGTTGAGGAAGACCTGCTGCAACTTCCCGGTGTTGCCCAGGATGGGCGGTAACTGCGGATGCAAGTCAGGAATGACCTTAATGCGCGCGGTCTTGAACTGATGCTCGAGTAAGGTCAGCGTGTCGTGGATGACGCGATTCAAGTCCACGTTGTTGAACTCGGAGCTCGAGGTTCGCGAGAAGTTCAGGAGACTGTTAACGATCTCGGAAGCGCGGAAGGTCTGCCGCGTGATCTTGTCCAGCAACTCGGCTTTCTTGGGATCTCCGCTTACCTGCTTGGCCAGCATCTGTGCATAGGACGAAATCACAGCCAACGGCGTATTCACCTCATGCGCCACCCCAGCCGCCAGAAGTCCGATGGAGGACAGCTTTTCGGCCTGCGTGAGTTGTGATTCCAATTCGATGCGCTCAGTGATGTCGTCCACGATGATGAGGCGACCGATGACGCTGAAATCCTTGCTGACCAGCGGCGCGATGGCAATGTTGGTGACGCGCGTGTCTCCCGCCGTGGTGCCCAGCCGGAACTTGTAGAGGTTGTGGATTCCTGAGCTCTGCCGCACCCGGTAATACTCTTCGAGAAATGCCGAAGGGAAGACATCGCGAAGGGAGTGGCCGAGCACTTCCGTTCGAGACGAAGCGTACATCACTTCCATCTGCGAGTTCCAGGATTCAATGCGGTCCTCGAGATCAACAGCCAGCACGCCCACGCTGATGGATTCGACGATGTTCTCGTTGAACTCCTTAAGGCGCTCGTACTGCGCGGCCTTGCTCTCCAGCGACTTGTATAGGCGGGCGTTCTGCAATGCGATGCCGATGTAGCCGGCCAGGGTTTCGAGCAACTGCACATCTTCACTGGAGAGGAAATCGCCTTCCGCCGTTTTCCCCAGACCAAGAACGGCGATCATGCGGTTCATCACGGTGCAGGGAATGTAGTAGTTCAGATCCAGCCTGCGGATGGCCTCCCGAGCTCCCGGCTCCTCGCGCACCGCCTGACTGGTGTTGTCGAAGAACAGGTGGCCAGCCGTCCACTCCGGGCGCTCGACGTGCAGGAAATCGAGGTCGAGTCCGCCCGTGTTGGCAATGCCAAACGACTTGGCGAGAGTGAACTGGTCCGGACGATCAGGGTTCGATAGGAACACGGCCATCCGGTCAACGAGCAGAGTGTGCGACAGGCGGTCGATGATCGACGTAAGCATGCTGTCGAGGTCGGTTTCGGAATTCAGGTCGCGACCAAACTCAATCAACGTCTTCCGGTAGTCGTAACGTTTTTTGTAGAAGAACTTATCAAGATAGTCCTGTACCCAGTTCTTGAAGGGGTCAAAAAGCAGCGCGGTGACCGCAATCGCGATCACCAGGCCAACCGGCCCAGCGCTGGGGTAGCTCTTATGGAAGAGCTCCGAGGCCACTCCGATGGCTGCGAAATAGGCTGCCGTGATGGCGCCCGCGGCGATGGTGTAGGCCATACCGCGTTTGAAGATCAAGTCCACGTCCATCAGGCGGTAGCGGAAGATCGCGTAGCCGAACGTCAGCGGGAGGAACACCAGCGACAGCACCGAGAAGCGCATTCCCAGAGTCGGAACGCTGCCGGCAAGGTAAGGGATGACGTAGAAAGCGGTGAACGGGGCGACGGCGAGGATAGTGCCGCGCGTAACCCACTTCATCTGCTGCCGAAGGATGGCTGAACCCGCGTGACGGTAGCTATGCCAAAGCACGACTGTCGCTATGACGAAGTAAGCGGACAGATAGACCATCGCCAGCCGGTCGAGGTTGAAACGCAGGGTCTCGCTGGGCTGGAGAAACCTGACCGCCACAATCTGCATGCCAAGAATCAACGCACCCGGGAGGTACACCAGTGGGATCAGCCAACGGCGGCCGGTCAACAGCACCTTGCGCTCGGGGAAGGTCAGCGAGAAATGCAGGAACAGCGCCGGCTGCAACAGCCAAGCCACTACGTTTGCCCAGTAGATGATCCAATCAAAATCGTTGAGTTTGCCGGTGTAATGGAAGGAATAGAAAATGAACGAAACCAGGCAGAAGACGTAGAAGTGGGCGCTCTTGGGCGCAGTCCAGCGGCGAAGCAGGACGTACAACCCGATGCCGAGGTACACCAGCGCAATCAAGCGCAGACCCAGGTACAGGGTTCGATCGGCTGGCGCCAGAATGAGTGGCGCCTCTACCGGGATTCCCTGGCGCACCAACGAATAGGTTGCCTTCGACCAAATCCCGGTGCGGTATAACTGCTGCTCCAAGATGGCGACGCTCGAAACCTTGCGACCGTCCAAAGCAACTAACCAGTCGCCCTTCTTGATGCCGGCCTTTTCGCCCGGGCCATTGATATCGACGCGCTGGGCCTGTAGGTGTTCGCCATCCTCCACCCACCAAACGCCATCGTAGGGGGTAAAGTACTCGCGATCTTTTTGGAAGTTGATCGAGGCAAAAACGATGGCCGCAACGCTGAGGAGCGCTAACAGCAAGGCGAGGAGTCGTGACTGAAGTTCTCTGGCCATCGGGGCAGGCGGCTGGCTTCCACGCGGTTCGCGTGCAACCAAATTTGCGAACCCGTTGTTGATGTGCAACTTAGATGCCACGATTGGGGCCATGTTCAAAACCCGTAACCCTTGGCCTATGAACAGCTTCCAAAATTATAAATCAACCGGAAGGCAATAAATATGTTTTTTGGAATATTCGTGTGAAATTTCGAATCCTCGGAAGTTACTTAGGTGGCGGTACTTAAGGGCTGCACGTTGAATCGGTACGTCCAATCACTCCTGTCCTGACCGAAAGGCAGACCCGGTCATGTCCCAAGTGGTGCGACGGGGGGCCAATGCGTAGGGATCTCCGATTGAAGCTTGCACCGTGTATTGTAGGCAGCAATGACGTCTGCAACGGTTGAAGCATCAGGATTGAGTCTCGTCGCCGCAGCCGCGTGGGGAGGCGGAGACTTTTGTGGCGGACTGGCCGCCAAGCAGACCAGCGTTTTCCGCGTGGTCGCAATCGCCCATGGGTGCGGACTGGTCGCCATGCTGGCGATGGTGTGGCTCAGCGGCGAGGCACTTCCGCCTCGGAGCGAGTTATGGTGGGGAGCATTCGCCGGATTTGTCGGTGCGTTTGGCATCGCTGCGCTTTACCGAGCGCTCGCCGTCGGGCGGATGGGTGTGGTGGCACCCGTGGCTTCAGTGGTCACGGGAATCTTGCCCGTTCTGGTTGGGCTTAGGACTGAGGGGATGCCAGACCGCATTCAAATGATCGGATTCGTGTTGGCCCTGGTGAGCATCTGGCTGGTGGCGCGCTCCAATGAGCAGGTCGATTCACACCGCGGACTGGGACTTGCGGTGCTGGCCGGTGTGATGTTTGGACTTTTTCTGGTGGCCGGCAAACAGGCTGGTCACCACGGAGTCTTCTGGCCCCTGGTGGCAGCCCGCCTGGTTTCCACCTTGCTGATGGTAGGGCTTGTCGCCGCATCGCCGCGCGACCCTTTGCCGTTGCGTACCATGCTCGGCCCCATCGTGCTCTCCGGACTTTTAGACTCGGCGGGCAATGCGCTGTTCATCGCAGCCACCAGGCACGGACGCCTCGATGTTTCGGCAGTGCTTTCGTCACTGTACCCGGCAAGTACGGTGATACTGGCACGGGTGCTGCTGAAGGAGCGAATATCGAAATCGCAGGGTGCGGGAATCGTTGGCGCGTTGGCATCGGTAGCCCTCATATCAGCGCACTGATGCGATCCGCGCGAGAGGAATTGAGCAGCCAAGGGGTAAATCGTTTTGTCTGGCGGAGTGGGCCGGGTTGGGCGAGGAATCGTCGTTTGTCGTTCGATTACTTTTTCCAGACCATCAGCCAGAGCGCAGCCAGAACAACGCCCCACAACATAATGGAAGCGGAAGCTGCCAGAAAGAAACCGCGGAAAGCGTTGAGCTGACGATTCTCATCACCTTTTGTCCGCGGATTCGTGGGCACAACATTCAACTGCTGGCTGTGCAATCCAACCCTTGAAACATGGCGCATTTGGGGTTCACCCCTCAATTTGCAGGGAGTTTGCGAAGCAGGGCAATCGGCCAGCCCTGGTTGACAATTCGTGAAATTCCCCGCACCGAAGCGGGGCAAGACTAATTGCAAAAGGCGAAAATGTGAATGGCACTGAGAGGCTGCGCCGAATTACATCTTTAGTGTGGGGATGCGGTTCTGTCATATGACAGCGGTTGGCGCAACATCATGCGTATGACGAAGCAAAGAGAGCCGACATTTTCTGTAATTTTCAAGGAGGGAGTTCTTCGATTGTCGGCAGAACACAACAAGGGCCAAAGCAGGTTCGCTTCGGCCCTTCCAGCCCAAGGAATTTTCTTCGAGCTGCGATTAGCCCCTAATCTTGCGCCGGATAATGCCTGCCAGGCCAAGTACGCCCGTACCCAACAAGGCAAGGCTAGAGGGTTCCGGAACAGGAGAATCGATCTCACCGCTGGAAACGGGGGCGTTCAAACCCTTTACCGTGAAATCGAATTTGCCTGGCAGACCGGACGGGGAGAACCCATCGCTTAAGAATTCTGCTGTGGCACTGGTCGTTGTGTAGGTGCCGCTGAATTGGGGAGGACCAAAAGAGCCGGCAATCAAGTTGGCGGGCGACAGCGTGGCTGTAAGCTTGTTCCCGTTGTTCAGATCCACTTCCAGATCAAGCGAATAGCTTCCCGGATTCACCGCATAAACCCCGGCAAACGAGTCTATGACGGTGAGTGCCGGATTGCTACCGACTATCCAGATCCAATACGTTCCCACATCGCCGTTCGGATCCAGCAAGGCACTGCCGGACAGGCAGCCAGCTCGACCAGCGCCGCACTGTGCGGCCGTGCCGGTGAACCAAAAGCTGGTGAGGGCCCCCGCGACGCTGGAGAAGTCAACCGTTCCGATGCTGCTCTGAGACAGCGTTACCTGCGGACGAATCGCGTTGGCCCAGGCACCTGCGCTGAGCAGTGTGGCACAAACGAAAGCAATAACCAGTTTCTTCATGTTCATATCTCCTGAGCGGTCGTCGGAGTGTCCGAACCGCTTCCTTGGGTACGGGCTCAATTGTTCACAGCGGAGACTCGGTACGCGTCTGCAGCGCCGGGATACATGAACCAGCGTAGTAACTATGAGCAAGTAACGTGCCAAAGTTTACCTAGGTAATCCATACAGTTACCTCTCTCCATGCGCAAATGTTTGCATCAAATGGGCGGGCGGGTACGGTGGTCCTGTGAAGCAGTGCAATCGCTCCCTTTTCCAACTGGTCAGCCTCTGCACATTTTATGGTGCAATTCATCGGCAAGTGGAAGGCGGAAAATCACAGACGGTCGTGATAGCCATGACTGTCGACCGCCGCCCGGAATATGGCGCCTTTTGTTCGATGCACTAAAATGAACAGGAATCGAGGCGATTACTGTGCCCACCTATCAGGAAATTGTTGCGCTTGAGCAGAAGTACCTTCTGAACACCTACGCCCGCTATCCGGTGGCCTTCGCCCGGGGCAGGGGTGTGCACCTGTACGACGTCGATGGCAAGCGCTACCTCGACTTTTTGTCGGGACTGGGCGTGAACGCCCTGGGACATGCGCATCCTCGGATCGTGAAGGTGATCCGCGAGCAGTCGGCAAAGCTGATCCATCTGTCAAACCTCTACTACAACGAATACCAGGGACTACTGGCGGAAAAGCTTTGCCAAATGTCGGGATTGGATCGCGCCTTCTTCACCAACAGCGGCACCGAAGCCATCGAGGGCGTCCTGAAACTGGTCCGCGCCGCAGGGCATGCCGCTGGGCCAGAAAAGTCGGTCATCGTAGCTCTCGACAATTCGTTCCATGGTCGCACCATGGGGGCACTGGCGCTGACCGGCCAGCCGAAATACCGCAAGGGGTTCGATCCCATGCTGGAGGGCGTGCGCTTTGTTCCGCGCAACGATATCGAAGCGCTGCGGTCCGCGGTTGACGACCGGGTTTGCGGGATCGTGCTGGAGCCGATCCAAGGCGAAGGTGGAATTCAGGTTTCGTCGCCGGAATTTCTTCGCGCCTGTCGCGAACTCGCGGACCAGCAAGGCGCTGCACTCATCTTCGACGAGATCCAGTGCGGCATGGGACGTACCGGACAACTCTTCGCGTTCCAACATTTCGGCGTCATGCCCGACGTGGTGTGCATTGCGAAGCCCATGGCTGCGGGGTTTCCCATGGGAGCATTTCTCGCAAACGATCGCTTTGCCCAGCACATCACACCCGGCAAACATGGCACGACGTTCGGCGGCGGTCCGCTTGCCTGTCGCATTGCACTGGAATACCTGGCCATTGTTGAAGAGGAAAACCTGCTGGAGCAGGTGCGGCGCGTGGGAACTTATTTCACCGGGAAACTGCAGGAGTTGGCGACGAAGTTCGAGATCGCGACCGAAGTTCGCGGCGTGGGCGCGATCCAGGCTCTGCAGCTCAACATTCCTGGCAAACCGGTGCTCGAGGGCGCACTGGCCGACGGGCTTCTGGTCAACGTTACGCAGGACGATGTGCTGCGTTTTCTCCCGCCATTCATAGTTGAGGAAAAGCATGTGGATGCCGCCATCCGCGTCTTAAAGAGACAACTGGCGGCGGCACAGAAGCAGCATAAGGCGGAGTTAACAGCGGCAAAGCAGAAGAGCGCAGCCCCAATGGCATAGAGCCAGCCATGCGTGCATTCCTGCCGGATCTCGCCTTCGGCCTCCGCCTCATGCGGAAGTCGCCGCTCTTCTACTTGATGGCGGTGTTATTACTGGCGCTCGGCATAGGCGCCAATACTGCGGTCTTCAGCGTGGTTGACGCCGTACTGCTTCGCAAACTGCCGTTCCACGATCCCGACGCGCTGGTCATGGTGTGGGAGAAGAACCCGCAACTTGGCGCACTGGTGGGAGATCGCGTGCCGACCTCCTACACGAATTTCGTGGAGTGGGTCCTGCAGGCGAAATCGTTCGATGGTATTGCCGGATTCGAAGACGTCAGCCTGAATCGCACCGGCAACGGTGACCCTGAGCGCGTGGCGGGAGCGCGAGTTTCGCCCAATTTCTTCAAGGTGCTGGGTGTAGAGCCGGCAGCTGGAACGACGTTTGACTATGTCGAACGCGATCCGGCCCAGAGCCACGGCGCGATGTTGAGCTATGGGTATTGGCAGGGCCATTTTGGCGGCAGCCGATCCATCCTTGGCCAGACACTCACGCTGAACGACGAGTCTTACGTTGTGGTAGGCATCCTTCCCGCCAGGTTCTATCTTCCGTCCACCCGGCAAGGTTCGGAGCAGCGCAAGCCTGAGATTTGGATTCCCTACGATACCTCGCGACAAGGCACGGAAGCGGAACGCAATCGCCGCCGCATGCAGGTGTTCGCGCGCCTCCGCCAGGGATCGAGCTTACAACAAGCCCGTGACGAGATGCATGCGGTCGCGCGTCGTCTTGAGGAGCAGAACGCGGCGCTGAATGCCGGTTTCAGCGCCAACGTGTTCCCTGTGTATGTTGAAGATCTCGGGCAGGAATTGCGGCGCAACCTGCTGGTCCTGCTGTCCGCGGTGGCAATGGTCTTGCTGCTGGCATGTGCCAATCTAGCGAACTTGATGCTCACACGCGCGACCGCGCGACAGCGAGAGCTGGCCATCCGCAAGGCGTTAGGTGCTTCGCGCGTCCGGCTCATTCGTCAGATGCTGGCGGAGTGCGTACTGCTGAGCGCCATTGGTGGCGTGCTCGCCGTCGGAGTCGCGTACCTCGGCATCAAAGCATTACTAGCGCTCAAGCCCGCTGATCTGCAGCGTCCCGAGCAAGTGCACATCAGCCTTGGCGTGTTGTTGTTCACCATGGCAGTGAGCTTCGCGGCGGGCCTTGTCTTCGGCCTCATTCCCGCGCTCTACGTCTCGAAGACCGACGTTAACTCAGTGCTGAAGCAATCGGTGGCCAGCCAACGACATCCCAGCCGGATCAGGTCCGCGTTGGTTATAGTCGAGGTCGCCCTCGCGGTGGTGCTGCTGGTCGGCGCGGTATTTATGATCCGTAGCCTGGTGTCGGTGCTGAAGGTCGATCCCGGATTTCGCCCCGAACATCTTCTGACCATGCACTTCAGTTTGCCCCCGTCGCACTACGCGAACAAATATCAGATGGCGGCGTTTTGCCGGCAGGTGATGGAACGTGTTTCTGCGCAGCCGGGCATTAAGGCCGTGAGTTTTTCGGATGGCCTGCCGATGACGCGCATCCGCATGATGAAATTCACGGTCGATGGACAGCCCGCCTTAAAGCCAGGGAGCGAGCCCACCGCTGATATGCGTGGCGTTACGTCGCCCGACTACTTTGCGGCGGTTGGCATTCCCATCGTGAAAGGCCGCAACTTCACCGCCGACGAGATCGACAAGCACCAGCCTGTGATTGTCGTGAACCAGTCGCTGGCGAACCAGCTGTGGCCCAACCTGGACGCGGTAGGGAAGACCATCGTCGCCGGAGCCAGGCTGCCCGATCCTCCACTGCGGCTCACTGTAATCGGCATCATGGGAGACACGCATCAGGTATCGCTGGAGAGCGGTACCCGTCCCGAGGTCGTCAGGCCGATGGTGGATTACACATTTCTCACGCTATCGGTGCGGGGGGACGCAGATCCGGCGCTAATGACGGCTGACATTCGCAATCAGGTACGCGCCATCGACCGAGATCTGCCTGCGTATGACATCGAAACCATGCAGGGGATCGTGGACCAGAGCCTCGGCCAACGTCGCTTCAGCAGCTTTGTGATGTCGATCTTCGGCGGTCTTGCCTTGCTATTGGCGGCGGTGGGGATTTACGGCGTGCTGTCTACAAGCGTCGAACAACGCAGGCAGGAAATTGGCATTCGGATGGCGCTGGGTGCGCAGCGCGGCGACGTGCTCAGGCTCATCATGTTCAGTGGACTCTTGCTGGTGCTGATTGGAATGGCGCTAGGAGTCGTGGCCGGATTTGGATTGACGCGATGGCTCGCCAGCCTGCTCTACGGCGTCAGCCCAAGCAGCCTTGCGACCTACCTGTGGGTGGGTGGCGTGATGATCGCGATCGCGATGCTGGCTTGTTACCTGCCCGCGCGACGGGCCACCGAAGTAGATCCCATGAAAGCCCTGCGTGCTGAGTAGCGCGCTGCTGCAACAGCACTGATTACGTCTCGGCTATTTGGGCGGCTGCCAGGGCTCATCCGCCGACGGCCCATAAATCTGCGGCACCTTCGCCCCCGCCATGCGTGAGTAGATGGAGAACTGTCCACGATGGTGGATGTGGTCCAGCAGCAAGGTCGTGAGCGCGGCCGAGAGCGGCATCTTGACTGCGAAGAAGTCCGTTGACTTCTGGAAATCTTCTTCCGACATCCAATCGAGCGCGACGTCGGTTTCTGTGGCAACGGCCTCCAGTTTGGCAATGCCTTCAGCCATGGTTGCTGGCGGTTCCGCCCACTTGAAATTCATCATGTCGAAAGCCCCACTGCGGGCGTACGACAGGTTGATGCCTTCTTCGTTGATAAATGTATTCACCGTCTCAATGGCACTGCGAATGATGGGAGACGGTTTCAAGTCCTTCTTGTCCTCGGGGTAGAACCGCAGAAGCTTGAGGGTCTTGGGGAATTCGGCTTTACGCAGGGCGATGTATTCGGTCTTTGTCATGGCGAATTAGTTATAAGTCGGTTCGCACGGTTGCGCAACGGTGCGGCCGGGGTCGCAGCCAACTCTTCACGAAAGCTTCATGAACCTGCGCACGGAAGGCTGGTGGTGCTGGTGCATCAGCGAACGTAACCCCTGCGCTCCCGGATTGATACCGCTGGCCCGCAGATATTGCCGCAAGCTGGAATAGTGGAAGGGAGCCTTAGCCTTTACTGTGGGCCCCCAGTCGGAGTACAGATAATTGCCGAGAACTCCGCCGTACGTCCCGCCTTTTACTGCAAACGTATAGCGGGCGCCCGGAACCGTCGGGCTGGCAATCCACGAGCTCGAGCTGTTCACCTCGCCCTGGGCATTCCCCTCTCCATTCTGCGTCCACCAAATCAGGAACTTATCGTAGGGTTGCGAACTCCACCGCACCGTGATGCGGTCAGGCTGAGTCAAGGTGGCTGGTTCGGCGTCGATGGCCGTAATCATGGGCGCTTGCCGCTGGTTGGGCGGCAGTTCCACCGACTGCGTGACGATAGTTTGCCCCACGCAGAAGCTTTCCCAGTACTGTTCGTCAATCTGGTCGTCGGGACTGTCTTTTTCCCCACTGCGCGGGCACAACCAGATGGTGTAGAACGCTGCGGCTTCGACGCCGATGACACTGGTGTATATCGGCCCAGGACTATCCATCGGCACGGCGTCTTTAAGATCGGCCAGCCCGGATGGAGTGGTTTCCCCGTAATTGACGGCGTATACCTGCACGAAGTCAGGCTTCAGGCCGAGCACACGGAACTGGATCAGCAACTGCGCGCCGTCCGGCTTAAAAGGCTTCACTTGTTGCAGGCTTACCCATTCCAGCTGAAAAGACATCGTGTTCTCCTTGCACAAAACAACGCGGAGCGAGTGTTCGCTCTTTAGCCCAGCGCTACCAGGACAGGGATCAGCCCCTTGCCGTCGCTCCACGAACGCAGTGCTTTGCCCAGCGTCGTGCCGAATGACTTGCCTGGGTCCGCGGCCTTCATGGCATGGCCTGGAGTGGCTGATGTGGTGAGCAGATCACCGGCGGCGATTGCACCGTATTCGGCATCGACCCTGCAATAGACTTTGCCGATCAAGGCAATCGCTCTTCGCGGCAAACCAGTTTCGCGCCGGTCGAGGATCAGCGCCGGGCGATATTCCTCAGCGCCAGAGACGACACCGGCCACGCGTGTGTCGTACGAGCGGTCACAGGGAGCGAGTTTCTCCGACTCGCCAACGACCATCACGGTCCCAGGCTCGGCCACTTCGTCAGTAATGTCGAACTGCTCGGCGCAGTCGGCTCCGGCGAGTTGGATGTCACCACCGGCAGCGACGTTGAGAATCCCCGAGAGATTGATGTTGCCGGTCACATTCACGTTGGGAAACGATGCCGTTGAAGTGGTGGTAAGAGTGCCAAAGGTGCCCAGGCCGGTGACCACGACGTTTCCGTTGAACGAACCGGCCAACCCGCCGGGATTGGTTCCGCTGATCGCAGCCGCCTTGGCATTGTGGCTGGTGCCCGAGACGCCGATTCCCATCTGGCTGTCACCGGCGATCGCGATGTGGCTATCGGTGCTGTGGGCTACGACTGCTGCGCTGTTCGCGGGTCCCGCGGCCTTGAGTTTATCCACGTCGGCGGCTGCCCCGACCAACGCCCAAACGCCTGCCGCGTTGAGCGTCGCCGCCTGGATTCGTAGTGCCGACGACGAAATACTGAGTTGGCCATAGCCTTCTGTGCCTTGCAGGAACTGCGTACCCGCGAACTTCATTTCCATAACAACCTCCCGATGTGTGGCGTTTTATATTGGAAAAGCCGGCGACGATTCTACTACGAGAGCTGTTTCCCCACGGCCGCGGCGATCCAATGTGCACATTCGCGTGTGCCGAGCGCGCCGCCGATGTCGGCAGTAGTTTTCTTCTGGCGCACGGCCTCGAGGACTGCAGTTTCGATGCACTCCGCCTCGGCATCGAGCCCCAGATGCGCCAGCATCATCGCGCCGGTAAGGATGGCGCCCATGGGGTTGGCGATGTTCTTTCCCGCAAGCGGCGGAGCCGAGCCGTGCACCGGCTCGAACATCGAGGTGCGTCCGGGATGGATATTGCCGCTGGCTGCCATGCCGAGCCCGCCCTGCAGCGCGGCAGCAAGGTCGGTAATGATGTCGCCGAACATATTGTTGGTGACGATCACATCGAGCGAGCGCGGCTCACGCACCATCTGCAGACAGAGAGCGTCCACGTACATGTGCTGAGTTGCGATGTCGGGAAACTCCTGGGCGACTTCCTTGAAGATGCGCTGCCACAGGCCTCCGGCATAGGTCATCACGTTCGACTTATCAGACATCAGGACTTTCTTTCGGCTACTGGCCCGCGCGTACTCGAACGCGTAGCGGATGATGCGCTCCACACCCTTGCGGGTGTTGATGTCTTCCTGGGTCGCGACCTCGTCGGGGGTGCCGAACTTGAAATTGCCACCCATGCCGGAATAAACGCCTTCGGTGTTCTCACGAATGACCGTGAAGTTGATGTCGTCAGGAGTGGCGTTCTTCAGTGGGCACAGCGAAGCGTCGAGCAGGCGGACCGGGCGGACGTTGGCGTACAAGTCCATCTGGAAGCGCATGCCCATCAGAATCTCCTTGGCGTGAATGTTTGATGGAACGCGCGGATCACCCAGTGCGCCGACGAAGATGGCATCAAAATCGCCCGCCAGCATTTCGAATCCGCCAGACGGAACGGTGGTGCCGTCGATCAGGAAGCGGTCAGCTCCCCAGTCGAACCTGGTGAACTCGAGCGCTGCACCCGAGGCGCGCAGCACATCCAGAGCGCTGGGAATGACTTCCTTACCAACTCCATCTCCGGGAACGACGGCGATGCGTTTGTTATTGGCCACGAGTTGGAACAATAAACAAAGCGACTAGCAACTAGCAACTAGCGACTAAGGGATGGCGACTTGACATACTCTGGGCGCGGGGATACCGCGCAACTCGTTGTGGCGATTGGTCCAAATCACAAGGAGCCAGTTGCTGGTCGCTAGTTGCCGGCTGCTGCCGTCCGGCAACCTTTTTTCCCCGTTATAATCAAAGGTTCTGTATGGCTGTCACCACGTTTCAAGAGAAGCTCGCGTCCGCTGCTGGCCGGATGGATAACTATCGGGGAGCCGACACGCCCTCATCGTTTGGCGATGGTGCTGCCGAGTTCCGGGCGTTGCTGGAAGGCTGTGGCCTGTTCGACATGAGCTGGCAGGCCAAGCTGGTGTTGACCGGCGAAGACCGCGTCCGCTGGCTCAACGGCATGGTCACCAATAATGTTCGCGACCTTGCGGTGGGGCATGGAGTGTACAACTTCGTATTAACCGCGCAGGGGCGCATCGTAGGCGATCTGGTGGCCTACAACCGCGGAGACTTCGTGCTGGTGACCACTGATCGCGCGCAGGCGCCAGCAATCGCCGAAATTTTCGATCGCTACATCATTATGGACGACGTCGAGGTCGCCGACATCAGCGACCAGCTGTCGGCGGTCGGACTCGCGGGTCCTAACGCGGCGCAGGTTTTGAACGCTGCCGGTATTGACGTCTCGCAGCTCGATCCGGGGCAGGTGATCGATGTGGTGTGGCATGACATGGGAATCTCCGCGGCGCGCAATACGCATCCGAATATGGAAGCCTATGAAATCTGGTTCGCCGCCGAGCAGGCCGACCGAGTTTGGGATGACTTGGTCGCCGCCGGAGCGACACCCGTGGGCAGTGAAGCGCTGGAGTTGTATCGCATCGCTCGCGGAGTGCCGCTGTATGGGCGTGATTTCGGGCAGCGCGACCTACCGCAGGAGACCGAGCAGAAGCACGCGCTCAACTTCACCAAGGGGTGCTACATCGGGCAGGAGATCGTCGAGCGCATTCGCGCCCGCGCCATTCTGCATCGTACCTTCACCGGATTTCTGGTGGAAGGCGAGCCGCCGCAGAAGGGAACCAAGGTACAGTCCGACGGCAAGAACATCGGCGAGATCAGCAGCGCGGCGCGAGTGCCGTTCCCCAGCGGCGAGCGTACGGTGGCGCTAGGCTATTTGCGCCGCGAGTTTGAAGCGCCGGGGACCGCCGTGCAAATCGGCGAACAAAAAGCCACGGTGGAATCCATTCCGTTCCAATTTTGAGCAAAGGACTTATGGCAGACAAAGAAAAGAAGCAGTCGGAATTTGTAGTCAACGACCGTCGCCTGTTTGGCATGGACGGCGAGTTGCGCCAGGACGTGGTGGAAGCCGAGGAGCGCAGGGAAGAGCGTGAACAGGAAGAACGCGAGGCGGCCCATCGCATTAACGAAGAGCGCGCCGCACAACGCGAAGTCGCACCTGTCGTCGCCGCGACCGAACCGCCGCCAACTACGCCGGACGAACTGCATGAAGCGCCTTCTGCTGCCGAACAGCAGGCGTCGGTCGATGCCTACCGGGAGTCCACGCGTGAGATGGATAAGCAGATCCACCGCGAACTGGACAAGCAAGGGCAAGCCCATCGCGCCAAAGACTTCGAGATGGACTTCGAAAAGTTCGCCGCGTCGCTCTACATGAGCGCGCTGATGCAGCTCGGGCTCGCCGCTCCGCAGGGCGGAAAGCCGCAGGTCGACCTGATGGGCGCGCGGCAAACCATCGACATCCTGGGCATCCTGAAGGACAAGACCAAGAGCAACCTCACGCCGGCGGAGGAGAACATGTTGCAGAACGTGCTCTACGAGCTGCGCATGGCGTACCTGGAAGTGACCAATCTCATCGCGAATCCGCCTGAGGGTCGCGTGCCGGCTCCGTTCGAAAAACGATGAAAGCGGAACTCACTGTGCTGGGAAGCGGTACCTCGATGGGTGTGCCGACAATCGGCTGCGATTGCCGGGTGTGCACCTCGAGCGATCCGCACGACCGGCGCCTGCGTCCCTCGATCATGGTGCAGTGGGACGGACACACGGTATTGATCGACACCTCGCCCGACTTTCGCGAGCAGGCGATTCGCGAGCACATCAACCGCGTCGATGCAGTGTTGTACACGCACGGCCACGCCGACCACATCCTCGGGCTGGACGATATTCGGCCGCTGAGCTTCCGGCGTGTCACTGGCGGCGGGAAGATTCCGCTGTACGCGACCGAGAACACCGCCAAAGTTCTGCGGAGTGTGTTCCGCTATATCTTCGAGGCGGATTACAAGTACGGTGGACTGGCGCAGGTCGAGATCTGTAACGTCGACGGCCCGATCGACCTGTTTGGTGCCACCTTCACGCCGCTGGTTGTGAACCACGGCGATTTTCCCATCGAGGCTTACCGCTTCGGTTCGGCAGCGTACCTCACGGATTTCAGCACGGTGCCGGACGAAACCCTGGCGCAACTGGAAGGCCTCGACATCCTGTTTCTCGATGCGCTGCGGCATCACCCGCATCCTACGCACTCGACGGTGGAGAATTCGCTGCAGATCGTGGAGCGGCTGAAACCGAAGCGAACTTTTTTTACTCACATGTCGCACGACATGCCGCACGAGGAGACCAACGCCTCGCTGCCGGAGAACGTGCGCCTCTCCTATGACGGGCTCAAGCTCGAATTCGAACTGTAGGATGCCGACCGACAATGCAAGTATTTCGCGAGCTTGAAGAAGTTCCAGCGCAACTCGGCCCGACCATTGTGAGCGTTGGCAATTTTGACGGCGTACACGTCGCGCACCAGGCGGTAGTGCGGCACATGGCGGAGCGCGCCCACGCCATTGGAGGCAAGGCGGTGGTGGTGACATTCGAGCCGCACCCGCTGCGCATTCTGCGGCCAGACGTCGCACCCAGGCTGCTTACACCGCTTGAGGTCAAGCTGCAATTGCTGGAGCAGACTGGCGTGGATGCCGTTTTGGTGCTGCCGTTTTCGCGCGACCTGTCGCTGATGACGGCGCACGATTTCGCGCAGCAGGTGCTGGTGGACGCTCTACACGCGCGCGAAGTGCACGAAGGCTACAACTTCCACTTCGGCCACAAGGCGCAGGGCAACGTCGAAACCCTCTCTGGATTCGGGCGCGAGATGGGATTCGATGTGTATACCTACTCCGAACAAACGTTGCGCGGACATC
>DATBZX010000113.1:0-12582 GCA_036512955.1 Terriglobales bacterium | reverse complement strand
GCGTACTTGGGCGGGATCGAAATCATCATGTGCACGTGATCCGGCAGCAGATGCCCTTCCTCAATCCGGCTTTCCTTCTGCTCCGCCAGTTTGCGGAACACTTCTCCCAAATACTTCCTCAGGTCCCCATACAACGCCTTCCGGCGGCCCTTCGGGATAAACACCACATGGTATTTGCACTCCCATTTCGAGTGGCTTAAGCTTTCATACTCGTCCATCCAGTTTCTCCTTTGCGTGTGCTTCGCGGCTCACGCCAGGAGTTTCTTGGATGGACTCCCGTTTCTGTCAAACTTCGCGTGCCTCCCCGGCAGAGCCGGGGGAACTCCCATTTCATTAGCTGGATCGGCGTACCTGTGGTGGCGATCGAGACATCCGGCAGTTCCGCCCATCACTTCGGTGGCGGTCCTCCCGCTGGCCAATCTCTCGTCTGATCCCGAACAGCAATACTTCTCCGATGGCATGACCGACGCGATCATCAACGAACTGTCTCGCGCCAGCACGCTGAAGGTAATTTCGCGGACCTCGGTCATGCGTTACAACGGTACGAAAAAGTCGGTGGAAGAAATCGCGCGCGAACTTAATGTGGATGCCATCATCGAGGGGTCGGTAATTCGTGAGGGTAACCATGTGAGGATCAATGCGCAGCTCATTTATGCGCCCACCCAGATGCAACTATGGGCTGATACGTTTGACCGGGACATGCGGGATGTCTTGGTCCTGCAGAGCGAGATTGCCCATGCCATCATGCGCCAGTTGCGCGTCCGCCTGGGCGACGGTGATCTTGGGGTGCAGTCTGGCAACGTCGATCCGGAGGCGTACGACGCACTTCTGAAAGCGCGCTTCTACACGTATCGAGTGACTGCTGCCGACAATGCTAGGGCGGAGCAGTATGCGCGGGAAGCCATTGGACGTCAGCCAAACATGGGAGACGCCTACCATATCCTGTCGGAGATCCTGTGGTTCCAAGGGATGACGCTGGGCTTTCCTTCGGTAGAGGAATCGCGAAGACTCGTAGAGGAGAGCCTCGCGGCAGCGGAGAAAGCGATTTCTCTGGGCTCGAATGCTCATTCCACCTACGCTTTGTTGCTGTTCACTCTCAAGGGTGACGCCGGCACTGCGGAACGCGAGTACAAAAGGGGCATTGAGCTGCAGCCCAACAAGTCCTCGGTGCACGGTCATTACGGCGTTTTCCTCGCATTGTTAGGTCGTTGTGCAGAAGCGCGCACGGAGCTGTTGCGTGCTGTAGAACTGGATCCGACGGGAGAGTTCGCCATCAGCATCGCCGGGGAGTTCCTGACGTATTGCAGGGACTTGCAATCGGGCGAGCAATACTTGCGAACGGCTGTCGAGGTAGATCCGGACTACGAGCGCGCACGCAATCTCCTGGAGACCGCGTACTTCTACGAGCATGCCTGCCGCTCTCCGAGGCAGTTGTCCTGTCATGTTGTCACTCGCCTCTGCGCCCGGCATCACTGACGAGCGGTTGCCGCGCAGGCGACGATCCAGACTAACCGGGGCATGGTCGAGTCGACCTGCCTTTGTCGTATTGAGAAGCAATCCGACAGTTGCGTGTCGTCACTGGCGCGCGCGGCGGCGCAACAGTCGAAGGCCAAGTCCGCCCGTTGGTCTGGTAGTCCTATGGTCACTATTCCATTCCAACAACCTCAGACGTTAGGGAAGAGCATCGGACGGCTCCGGTCAGTGCTGTTGCTGATTGGATTCACTGCGACCGTTGCCCAGGTACTGCTGATGCGGGAACTGCTAGTGGTGTTCTACGGTAACGAGATCTCCCTGGGACTCTTGCTGGCGAGCTGGTTGTTCTGGACGAGCATAGGAAGCAGCCTTTTCGGTCGGAGGGCGACATCGTTCGGTGATTCGCGCAGAGCCATGGCCGGTTTGCAGACGCTCCTGGCGATGGCGCTGCCGCTGACCATTCTGGCGGTGCGTAGCAGCAAGGGGATATTCATCACAGTTCCGGGTGAAATGCTGGGGCCGTGGCCGATGTTGATGACGGCGCTCGGGGTTCTGTGCCCCTTCTGCCTGCTCTCGGGCGGAGCGTTTTCTGTGGGGAGTCGTCTCGTAGCGCAAGAGATCATATCTGCGCCGGCGAGCGCCACGGGATCTGTGTATCTTCTCGAAGCAATTGGCTCGGGCATTGGTGGAGTGATGGCCAGCTTGCTGCTGCTCCGTCAGTTCACGTCATTTCAGGTGGTCTTCGCGGTCGGAATGTTGAACCTGCTGGCAGCCGCGAGCCTGATCGTCCGCAAGCCGTTATGGCGGAAAGCTGCCTATGGCACGGTGATCGCGATTTTTGCCGCCGGGTTAATTCCCTTCGGGGCGCCATGGATGGAAGCGGTATCCCTCGGCAGACTCTGGCGCGGATTTCATCTGCTGGAGAGCCGCAATTCCGCCTACGGAAACCTCGCAGTGGTCGAGACCGAGAGCAGCCGCACTCTGCTGGAGAACGGCCTGGTACTTTTCACGGTGCCTGATCCCCAGGCTGCGGAGGAAGCGGTCCATTACGCTCTCCTGCAGCATCATGGGCCACGAAGCGTGTTGCTGATTGGCGGTGGACTGAGCGGGAGCGTTGCGGAAACGCTGAAGCATCCTTTGGTCAAACGGGTCGATGTTGTCGAACTGGATCCCAAGGTTTTCGACCTTGGGCGAACGTACTTCGCAGGTCAAATGGCCACCCTGCAAGACGACGCGCGGGTGCGTCTCCATGTTGACGATGGCCGTCTGTTCCTGAAGAATACTCCTGAAACATTTGACGTCATCATCCTCAACTTGCCGGAGCCACAGACGGCGCAGATCAACCGCTTCTATACGGTTGAGTTCTTCCGCGAAGCCAGCGCGAAGTTGAATCCCGGTGGCGTTCTGTCTTTCCAGCTGGTGGCGTCAGAGGACTACATCGCGCCCACCCTGGCGAGCTTTCTGCGGTGCATCAACCGTAGCCTGCGCGAGGTCTTTCCCGATGTCAGCACAATTCCCGGCGAAAGAGTGCACTTTTTTGCCAGCAAACAAGCAGGCGTGCTCACGGACCAGGCCGACGAGCTCCTGCAACGGCTGAAGTCGCGCCATCTGGAAACGATTTATGTGCGCGAGTACTACCTGCCGTTTCGTATGGCCCCGGATCGCGTGTCGCAACTGGCGGAACAGATTCGCCCAGAGCCCGACACGCCGCTAAACCATGACTTCGCTCCGATCGCGTATTACTTCGATGTTGCGCTATGGAGCACCCAGTTCAATGAACGCTACCGCGAAGCCTTCGCGAGCATGGCACGCATCGAGTTTCCCTTGATCGTACTGGGCCTCAGTGCGCTGCTGGTGGGCGGCATTTTTCTAATTGGCGTGTCGACGCGAGGGCAATACCAAGGCGCGAGTGTCGCAGCCTGTGTCGGAGCGATGGGTTTCACGCTAATGGCGCTGGAGGTTATGCTACTGCTGGGTTTCCAGGCAGTCTACGGGTACGTCTATCAGCAACTCGCTTTACTGGTCGCGGCGGTGATGATGGGCATGGCGCTGGGCAGTTGGCTGGGTTTGCGTAGGATCGGACAGGATGATGGCGGATTCCAACGTGTCTCGCTTCGAGTCGTGGCGTCCATTCAGGTAGTGGCAGCCCTGGCTCCTGTGTTGCTCTACGGATTCTTCCTAACGTGCGCGCGAAGCGGCGGTCCGGCCCAACTCGTGCTGGTGAGTGAAGTCCTCTTCCCAATCGTGGCATTGCTCTGCGGGATGCTGGGCGGCTACCAATTTCCTCTAGCGAGCAGCCTGTTTTTCGGCAGCCGGGGAGACTCGGGCCAAAATACCGGGACTCTCTACGCAATCGATCTAGTGGGCGCGTGCGTTGGCGCAATCGTCCTGAGCGCCTATTTGGTACCCGTCTTCGGATTCCTAAAAACAGCTACGCTGATTCTGGTTCTGAACCTAGCGACAGCCCTGTTGGCTTTCACGGCCGCTTTACGGGAGAAGAGGCGTCCGGCGTAGAACTCTGCGGCAATTTCCCTTCACCGAATATCACGGCAGTAAACATAAAGATGTCGGTGTCATCGTCCTTCCAAGCGGAAGCGGGCAGACCGGCCTTCCTCGCGGTTTGTTCGAGAAAGGTCTTGCGGTCCCATCCGAACTCGACGGGCACTTGCGGCAGCAGCACTCCTTCATGGTTGCCCTTCTTCATAAGTAGGCCGTGCTGGCCGACATGGATCTCATTCACATTGTGCACGTGGCGCAAGGGAGACAGGACCGAGACTTCGTATTGCAATTCTCCCAATTCCGCCGGGGTGACGGGAGGAAAGCGCGGATCGCGCGAAGCCGCATAAACCGCCGCATCGCGCACGGTTTGGATCAGCGGCTCCAGGGGAGCGATATATCCAATACACCCGCGAAGATCGCCGTTCTTGTTAATGGTCACAAAAGCGCCCCGGTCCTGCTGAAGCGCCGGTGAAGCGGCAGCAGGTATGAATTGCTTGTGTTCCCGCACCGCAGTTTCCGCGGACTTCCGCGCGACACTTAAGAGGTCCTGCTTTTCTTTCGCGGTGAGCGAGAACAGCGGAGCTACGTAGGTTTTAGCGGTGGACTTGTACAGAGCAAACGCACTGTAGCCCACCACCCGCGAGCGATCCCCGGTGATGTCGCCCGAGTTGGCATACTTCAGCAGTTCGGCGCGGTTTGCGCCCAGACGTTCGGCCGCCATCATGGCGGCGACAATCGGGCCGCCACCGCAGGCCTCCCACACGCGCGACTGCAGATTGCGCGAAAGATCGTAATAATCCCACGCTTCGATAGCCTGCAGGGTGTTGTGGTCGATGGTCGATGCTTCGTCATAAGGGTGATAGTGCGAAAGATCGGAACTGGCGACGATGAGCGTGTCCGAGTTGCCGATCAACTTGGCGAGCGCGACGCCCAAGGCGCGGCTGGCCTCGTAACTCTGATCACCCATGATGATGGGAACCAGTTGGAACTCCCCAAGCGTCCGCTGCAGGAAGGGGAGTTGGACTTCCATGGAATGTTCAGACTGCTCGCCTGAGCGTTCATGACCGCGAGCCGACAGCCGTATGGACTTGCTCTGAGCGGCAAGCTTCTCGGCAGAGGCCTGGTCCACCGGGATTCTGCCCAAGGGGGTGACGTAGGCGTCACCGTCATATACCGCGGAGAAAGGAAACCCTTCGTAGTGCGAAGGAGCAATGATCACCACGCGCTGAAACTTGCGGTTCTTGAGTGCGGCATAACTGAAGGCTGCCACGCTACCGGAGTACGGGTATCCGGCGTGAGGTGCGATCAGCGCGATGAGCGGGTCATGGGTGGGCGGCACTTGCGCCTTGGCGAGGAATCCATCCACCATGTTCTTCAGTTCCTCAGGATTGGCAGGATAGAACCCTCCGGCGACACCGGCCGGCCGCACTTTTGCCTGCGAGCATGCGGCGATGCTGTACGCCAGTAGAAAGATGAAGAGCAGAACCGTGAGAGCGGATATTTTTCGCATCATCGTACGATCTCCGCCAGCTAAGCCTGCCACACGCCCGGGATGGGGTTCTGGCAATTCTGGCACTTACCTTTGCGCAGGTTCATCTGCTTGATCGTGAAACCCGCGCGTTCGATGACAAGATGGTGGCACTTGGGACAATACGTATTTTCAGCCGGATGCCCCGGGACGTTCCCGATGTACACGTAATGTAGCCCTTCCGCGTCCGCCACGGCCTTGGCGCGCTCCAGCGTTAGCACCGGAGTGGGCGGCAGGTTCTTCAAAAGGTAGAGCGGCGTGAAGCGGGTGAAATGGATCGGAACATCGGGGCCGAGTTCCGACTTGATCCAGCGCGACATGTCGCGAATTTCCGTTTCGCGATCGTTGAGTGTCGGCACCGTCAGGTAGACGATTTCCAGCCATCGGTCCTGCTTGCGAATGGTGACGAGCGTGTCGAGGATTGGCTGCAATTGACCATTCACGACATTGCGATAGTAGTCCGCCGAGAAGGATTTAAGGTCGATCTTGATGGCATCAGCACGCTGGCAGACCCGCTTCAACGGCGCCTGCTGGATGAAGCCGTTGGTCACGACCGCACTCTTGACACCCGCGTCCCGCGCCGCTTCGGCCGCGTCCGTCACGTACTCATTGAAGATGGTCGGCTCGTTGTAAGTGAAGGCAACAGCCGCACAACGATTCTGGCCAGCCAGCGAAGCCAGGTTCTTCGGTGGCAGGTACTGCGCGGGTAAGTCTTCTGGCCGGGCCTGCGAGATCTCCCAGTTCTGGCAGAACTTGCAGTTCACGTTGCATCCCGCGGTTGCTACCGAGAGGGCCATCTGGCCAGGAAGAAAATGGAAAAACGGCTTCTTCTCGATGGGATCGATATGAGCACTGACAATCCTCGAGTGGACGAGCGTGTAGTAGGTTCCATTGCGGTTCTCACGTACCCGGCAGTAGCCGCGGCTGCCCTGCGCAACCACGCATTCCCGCGGACACAGTTTGCAGCGCACGGTCTTGTCGGGCAACTTTTCGTAGAAGCGCGCCTCAACGCGGAAACGGGAGTCGTCTTCGCCCGCTGCATTCCAAGGCGGCAGGGGAATAGAAAAGCAGTTCCGAGTTAGGGTCATTGCGCAAGCAGCGGCGCAGGGAAGTGCAATCATCTTGAGGAACAGGCGGCGATCCGGGCATTCGCCGTGTGGATCGACTATCGGTGGTCGAGATGGAGGCGCTGGCAGTGAATCGATGAGTGCTTGACTCTCCGAGAACACCGGAAACGGTGACACAGCGGAAGTATTACCTTGACGCGGCATGAGGTACCTTCCCCTTCCCCATTTCTAGCACCAAGTGCAGGGAGATCTCAGTGACGTAAGGCGCCATCGATGGTGGGAATGGGCCGGCCGAAAAGGCATCGAATTCGCGCAATCGTCAGGACATCTCGACGAGAATCGCCGCCAGGTGACGCGGATGCCTCATTCCTCGTAGCACGGAGTGCCCTTGTGCCCAGACGTCTGGTGTTCTTTGATCTTGTGGCACATCTCAGAGTAGGACTTTTCGAGGCCCGCTCTCTGCTCTTCGGTCAGGCTCGAATCCTCCAGTGCAGTTTCAATCTCATCGAGTTCTCCTTCCAGCAACTCCAGTTCTACGCAAAGCATGACAACCTCCCTCTGATCAGCCCGTTTTCGCCGATCCCGGCTAAGCGCCGGCCCTGGCAAGTAGCTCCTTCTGTCCCAGCCCAAGCACACCGTGTTTCGCGCCAACTTTCTTAAATGCCTCGATGGCAAAATCGAGGTGCCGCTTGTCATGCGCGGCCGAAAGCTGCGTACGGATGCGCGCCTGTCCTTTCGGAACCACCGGGAAGAAAAAGCCAACCGCGTACACACCTTCGTCGAACAGATCGCGGGCAAATTCCTGCGCCAGCTTGGCGTCATAGAGCATGACCGGCACGATCGGGCTCTCTCCCTTCTTGACGTCGAAACCAGCGTCTTTCAGCAGGCCCCGCCAGTACTTCGTGTTCCACTCCAATTTGTCACGGCGCTCCGTGCTTGACGTGATCAGGTCCATCACTTTCAACGCTCCGGCGACGATGACCGGGGCAACGGAATTCGAGAACAGGTACGGCCGCGCCCTCTGGCGGCACATCTCCACCAACTCGAGGCGTCCGCTCACGCAACCGCCGGAAGCGCCACCCAGCGCTTTGCCCAACGTGGTCGTGATCACGTCGATCTTTCCGACGACGCCACAACGCTCGTGGGTCCCGCGCCCGGTGTGTCCAATGAAGCCGGTGGAGTGCGAGTCGTCGACGAAGACCATTGCGTCATACTTCTCGCCCAGTTCCACGATGTCATCGAGCTTGGCGATGTCGCCGTCCATGGAAAACACGCCGTCGGTGATGATCATGCGGGAACGCTTGTCCATGTGCTCCTGCAACTTCTCTTCCAGATGGCCCATATCGGAGTGCTTGAATGTGTCCTGCATCGCCTTGCACAGCCGCATGCCATCCACGATGGAGGCGTGTACCAGGCGGTCAGCGATCATCACGTCCTGCTCGTTCAGGCAGGCTTCGAAGAAGCCGCCGTTCGCGTCCATGCACGACGGGAAGAGCAGCGTGTCCTCGGTGCCGAGAAATTCGGTCAGCCGGTTCTCAAGTTCTCGATGAATATCTTGCGTGCCGCAAATGAAGCGCACGGACGACATGCCGTAGCCGCGACTGTCGAGTCCGGCGTGAGCGGCAGCGTTTACGTCGGGATGGCTGGAGAGTCCCAGGTAGTTGTTGGCGCAGATGTTGATGCACTTCTTGATTTGCGAGCCTACGGGAAATTCCACCTCGATTTCAGACGATTGCGGAGAATGAATGTACCGCTCTTGCTTAAACAGGCCAGCGCCTTTGATCGTATCGATCTCGGCCTGGTAACGATTGCGTACTGCATTAATGAATGCCATGACTCGTTCCTTGATAACGACAATGAGTTATTAACAAACGCCTTCACCGATGCAGGGTCTCAGGCACTTACAGTCTCGGACTTCTGTATCCGGTGCACCAAGCCGACGATGCTCTGCACGGTATCGAATGCGTCCGGCGTCGCGCAGGCGTCAGGAATCTGTATGCTGTATTTCCTCTCCAGGAACCGCTTCAGCGACACCATCGAGAAGGAATCGACAATGCCGCCGGAAATCAGTGGGGTGGTTTCTGTTATCTCGCGCTCATCGCCTTCTTCGAGATACTCGCGGACCACGTAATCGCGGACTACCTTTGCAATTTGATCCATGGTTGTGCCCTGCCTTTTCGTTGCTAGTCGTTCATAACGGTGGAAATATCGCCCACCGGCTCGTTGAATTCCTTGCAGCGCAAGATGCGGCGAACGATCTTGCCGCTGCGAGTCTTCGGCAGCGAGTCAACAAACTCGATCTCCTGCGGCATCGCCAGCGGTGAAAGCCGCTTGCGGATATGGTTCATGATTTCCAGTTCCAAGTCGGGGCCGGGCTCGTACCCACGTTTCAACGTCACGAATGCCTTCACAACTTCCATGTTGACAGGGTCCGGCTTGGCCACGGCCGCAGACTCGGAGACGGCATGATGTTCCAAGAGGGCGGACTCGATCTCGAAGGGTCCCACAAGATGTCCGCCAGTGTTGATGACGTCGTCGTCGCGTCCCATAAACCAGAAGTAGCCGTCGGAATCGATGGAGGCGCGGTCGCCGCACAGGTACCAACCCTTCTTGAATTTCGCCCGATAACCCGCCTCGTTGTTCCAATAGCCGCGTATCTGCGATGGCCAGCCCGGACGCAACGCAATGAGTCCGGCGATACCGGGCTCCGTAACAGGTTCGTAGGTCCTGGTGTTCAGCACGGCAGCAGTGATGCCGGGAAATGGCTTTCCCATCGAGCCGGGCTTAATCGGCATTCCCGGGAAATTGGTGATCACAATGCATCCGGTTTCGGTCTGCCAGAAGGTGTCGTGAAACGGCTTGCCAAATGCCTCCTGGGACCAGATGACGGCCTCCGCATTGAGCGGTTCACCTACACTGGCCAAGTGCCGCAAGCGGGACAGGTCATGCCGCTTTATGACCTCGGTTCCCTCCTTCATCAACAAGCGGATTGCGGTTGGAGCCGAGTACCAGACGGTGACACGGTGTCTCTCAAGGAACTCGTACCATCGCTCGGCGTTGAAGCCGGAGTCGAACACGACCTGGGTCGTGCCATTCGACCACGGCCCGATAATGCCGTACGACGTGCCGGTTACCCATCCCGGATCGGCGTTGCACCAATAAATGTCATCAGGCCGCAGATCTAGCACCCATTTCGAAGTGAGGTACTGCGAAACAATCGAGTAATGAACGTGCTGCGCTCCCTTGGGCTGGCCGGTAGTGCCGGAGGTGTAATGCAGCACAGACGGCGACTCGGCGGTTGTCGGATAGACGTAGAAATCCTCGACGCGACGCGCACACCTCATGTCGAACGCAACTTCCCGCTCTTGCAGCGGCGACTCACCCGCATCCACCACAACGATGTGCCGCAAGCTCGGTAGCTGCTCACGAATCTTGCGAACCTTGTGAACGTATTTCTTCTGGGTGAATATCGCGGCGGTCCCGGCGTTCTGCAGACGAACCAGCAACGATTCATCTCCGAAGGCGGAAAACAAGGGCTGCGCAACTGTCCCCGTCTTTAGAATTCCGAGAAAGCCCATATACAGGTCGGGCACGCGATCCATAAACAGACAGACGCGCTCACTCGGCAGAATGCCCAGTTCGTTTATGAATTGGGCGATGCCGTTGGACAGGAGCCGCAGATCGTCGAAGGTGAATCGCTCACGGTTGCCCTGGAAGTCTTCCCAATCGAGGGCCAGTTTGTCGGCCAGGCCGAGCCGACAGATCCGGTCACTGCACATCCACCCGATGTTGAGAGAACCTCCCGGCGCGTATCCCAATTCGTGCTCGGCGATTGACCAGTCGAAATTGGCAGTAAGTTCCTCGTAGGACTTCGCGATGACTTCGTCGCACAATGCCGGATTGCTCATAAGCATCTCCGATCCTGGCATCCACCACTCAATGTTCCAGTACAACCATGGCACTCGTTAGCTTCTTGGCGGTCGTAATCGACAATCTGATGCGTCGCACTCCCAACTGGTCAGATTTAGCTCTTATGCGGCCATGCAACAACACTCCATGCTCACCCTTACCGCCCTCCGTCAGCTCTACCTCACGAAACATCCCCAGATCGCCGACCTCAAGCCCCAAGGCTTTAAGGGTCGCTTCTTTAGCAGCAAAGCAGGCGGCATACCGCGCTACTGATCTTTTGGAGGCGCGGCAGCGTGCAATTTCCTTGGGAGTAAAGATGCCGTCGGTGCCTTCCCATGGACTTCGCTCGAGTTCTCGCTGCACTCGGACGTGATCGATGAGGTCGATCCCAATACCTAGGATCACGAATATACCTTTTGCCGACTCTTTAGTCGGCATATGCATTCAACGCGTTAGAACTCGCAAGGGTGATGACTGCGCGACTAAGGCGCGTCAAGGCACACGGGCACACAGTTACGGCGAGGAATTGGCTCCGAACGTTCTGCGGAGGTACTGCACCGAGGAAGACCTCGCAACCTCTTATGAAGCCGTATGAAAGGGGAAACTTCCTCCGCATCCTCATCTTCGTCTAATGCTCCAAGAAAGTCGGTGACCGGAGTCACCAAAACTGGTGATTGCGGGGATGTATGTGGCAGCACCCTGGAAAAACTTGCTATACCGCAGCAATGGTTCTCGCAGCTTGCGGAAGCGACTCATCGGCCGAAGATCAAACAAGCAACAAAGAAAGAGATGTCACACCCTTTCTGCGAAGCTGTTCTAAAGGAGGCCTAAACAGGCGATCGACTGCAAAGAAGCTCCCCAGAAGAGGGATTGGTAAAGTTGGGCGCGGCGTTCGAGGGAGAGGCCAGAATTTGGTTGTCACAGCAAAAGTAGGCAAGCACAATGTCAATCAGGGCGAGGGCTGCAGCGAGAACGGCGGCAAGAGTCCCCCGCCTGATAAGAATGCTTACGTGAAGGAAAATCGTCACCACCAGTTCAGGCGCAGGTAATGGAGGGGTCGACGAGGCCGATGCCATGGTCTGAAGACTGTCCCCGCGGCCTCAGCGATTCTTGAGAAGGAGGAGTCATGAAAATCCTAATGGGAATTGACGATTCAAAGTTCTCAGGGGATGTGTTACGGGCTGTTGTCATGCAGTTTCGGACTGAGCATACAGAAGTCCGGGTCTTGCATGTATTGCAGCCGAGTGCGCCGGCGCCCCCGCAAATGGCGCCAGGCTACGCTCCAGAGTTGGACGATCAGAAGAAACCAGCCCGTGAGTTGGTCGAGCGAATTGCGAGCGAACTGCGCAGCGCAGGATTCAAGGTTGACACCGCCGTCGAGGTTGGTGACATCCGAGAGAGAATTATCGATGCCGCAGAAGAGTGGGGTGCCGATCTGATCGTCGTCGGTTCTCATGGGCGAAGTGGCATCCCACGCTTCTTGCTTGGCAGCGTGGCGGAGTTCGTCGCTCGCCATGCCAAGTGCTCGGTAGAAATCGTTCGCACTTCAGTGCGTGGTTGACGTACTTGGAGGCTCTTCAACTCTTGCCCTTTTGGACGACTTCCACGGGCATGTGGCTCAGTTTGGTAAAAACCCGACGCAGTTGTAGCAGAGGCCACCAATCGTAAAGATAGATCTGCATCGGTCGCCACATGGCGACCCATCCGGCAATCGTAAGGCTCTCCCGAACGACGGCAGCCCAAGTGCCAGCCTCATGGCCTAGCAACATCTTGCTAAGGAATAAACATGCCGCCAAGAACAGCAACCCGATCAAGAGACTGGTGCGGCCCTGCCTTAGAAGGCGCTTGAACTCCAAATCCGTGATTTTGGCCCGATGGGCAAAATGATTGTGGACGGCCGTTCTGATCATTTCTTGGGGGTCTTCGGCCGGCCACTGATCCAAGTGGATACGTAATTTGATTGCGGCGTTAGGAGAGAATTCCTGCGCCCAGCTCACGATGAACTCTTCCGCATCGTCGTCGAGGTCTTTTTCAATGAACGGAGAAGGGTCCATCGAATTGAAGAGCTGGCTCGTGTCGCGGAGTTTCAGGCTTATGGTGTGCGGG
>DATBZX010000112.1:0-4562 GCA_036512955.1 Terriglobales bacterium | reverse complement strand
ATGTGGTTTCCGGAGATCTTCGGGAGGATTCTCGTCGCAATCTCCTATGTGATCCACGACATTTCCGCACTGGTGATGCTGTTCGGCATTTTCTTCCACGTGTATCTCAGTACGTTTGGCGAACCGCACACCATTCAGGCGATGACGCGCGGGACGGTGAGCGAAGCCTGGGCGTGGACGCATCATCCGGCGTGGTATCAGGCTGTCACGGGACGCGATCCCTATCAGGCGATGGACCAGGAGCGGCGGCGCCTCGCCGAGACGAGTCCCGTGAGTCAAGGTCCGCCCTCGCAAGTAAAAACAGCTGTGGCCCCGCTGCTCCCGCCAGCGCCCAGCGAAGGTCGTTGGCAATCGCTTCTGAAATCTTGGCGCTCCGGGAAGAAGTGAAGAAACCGAAAACCGGCGCAAGAAGTGTCATCATTTCCTGCGCTATCACGTCACCGGTTGGGCAGGGGGAGTGAAGCGCTGTTATTCTGGTTATGGTCACCACGCCTTCCGACCGTAACTCGACATGTCTGATACAAACAATCCAGAATCCCCAACTCCTACTGAGCCGAACGAGTCTTTTGATCAACTGCTCTCCGAGTACGAACTAAGCCACGCTCGCCTCCGCGAAGATGGCGGCAAACAGCTTGAAGGAACCGTGGTTGCCGTGACTGCGGATTCGGTCCTCCTCGATATCGGCTATAAGAGCGAAGGCATCCTGCCCCTGGCGGAGCTCCAAAGCAAAGGCGAGGAGGTCAAGCCCGGTGACAAAATGCTGGTTTCGGTAAAGGGCCGCGATCCGGACGGGTACTATGAACTTTCACGCACCAAGATCTCGCGGCCCAAGGATTGGGCTGCATTGGAGAGAGCGTTCACCGAGAAGGCGACTATCGTCGGCACGGTCACCGGCGTAGTGAAAGGTGGCCTGAGTGTGGATGTGGGAGTACGCGCCTTCATGCCTGCCTCACGCAGCGGTACGCGCGACGCCGCAGAGTTGGAAAAGATGGTGGGGCAGGAAATTCGTTGCCGCATCACCAAGCTCGACGTCACCGACGAAGACGTAGTGGTTGACCGCCGCGCGCTGGCAGAGGAGGAGGAGCGTGCCGGAAAAGAGCGCCGCTACGCCGAGGTCAAGGAGGGCGACGTCGTGAACGGTACGGTCCGGAGCCTCACCGATTACGGAGCGTTCGTCGATCTGGGCGGAGTCGACGGACTACTGCACATCAGCGACATTGCCTGGAGCCGCGTCAACAAGCCGGAAGATGTCTTGACTGTAGGTCAGGAAATTGAAGCCAAGGTTTTGAAAGTCGATACCGAGAGGCAGCGCATTTCCCTCGGCATGAAACAATTGCTGCCGCATCCGTGGGATGCTGTTCCGGACAAATACAAGACCGGTGATCGCGTGCGTGGGGCTGTGTCCCGCATCGCGGACTTCGGTGCTTTCGTGGAGCTGGAACCGGGCGTAGAGGGCCTGGTGCACATATCCGAAATGTCATGGGCCAAGAAGGTGAGGACGCCGAGCGATTTGGTCAAGCCCGGCGAAGTCGTTGAGGCCGTGATCTTAGGGATCAACCTGACCGAGCGCCGTATCGCCCTGGGAATAAAGCAGACATTGGGAGACCCATGGGCCAACGCATCGCAAAAGTTTGCCGTTGGGTCTGCGATTGAGGGTACCGTAACCAGCCTTCCCAAATTCGGTGCGTTTGTGCAGCTTTCCGAGGGGGTCGAGGGCATGGTTCATATCAGCGAAATCAGCGCCGAGAAGCGGATCAATCATCCCCAGGAAGTGCTGAAAGTCGGACAGACGGTGAAGGCCCAGATCATCGCTCTCGACACCGAAAAGCGGCTGATCCGGCTGAGCATGAAGCAACTAGTGCCGACCAGCCTGGACGAATACCTCGCAGAACATAAGGCGGGGGACCTGGTGACTGGGCGCTTGACGGAAGTTGCTGGAGGCGTCGCGCGCGTGGAACTGGGCGAGGGTGTAAATGCAACCTGCCCAATACCGTCGGAGGAAACGCCAGCGTTGGGAGCCAGTAGCAACTCCAAGGCCGATGTGTCCGCGCTGGGGTCCATGTTGATGTCCCGTTGGAAGGGAAGCACCTCAGGTCCAGCGGCGAAACCCGAAGCCGCACGTACGGGGCAAATTCGGAGTTTCCGGATCACCAAGCTCGAACCTGAGGCAAAGAAGATCGAACTGGAATTGGCGTAAGTGACTCCGCGCTCCGGGAGTAACCGAGTCAGCCCGGGCGCCCCGGCAGCCGCAAGCTCACTTTAACCAGACCGAAATTTTCTGGGTGAGTTTTGCGGGATTTGCGAGTAAGCTTTATCCCATCCGGCTTTGAGCGAGGCACCACCGCGTCATTCTGTAATTTGCAGGTGAGTGCATTTTCGCGCTATTGCAGGTGAATCGATTTTGCTAGCTGGTGGGGCTGTTCGCGAGTTTGATGGTGAACTGCGACGCACAGCACGTAGTAACGACCGGACGCATAGTCCAGTCGGCTTTAGCAATACAAAATATGGCCGACAAAGGCCTACATGGAGGAATACATGAAGAACTTGTGGACGATACTCGTCCTTGGTGGGTTGGTAGCGCTGGTTGCGGTCATGCCAGCGGCGGCGCAGAACACATTTAACGGCGATGAGCTCAACGTAACTTTCAAAGCTCCGATGGAGTTTTTTGCCGGCGACACCAAGATGCCTGCTGGCGCATACCACATCACAAAAAGCGTTGGTCCGAGCACGCTGGTACTCAAGTCCGACAAAGGTAAGCATGAGGTCATTCTCCAGTTCACGGCGGTCCCTGCCGAAAAGGCAGTCAAGAACGTCGAGGTCACCTTCAATAAGTACGGGGACGCCGACTATTTGAACTCGGTCGCTTTTGGCAGCATCTCGAATACGCAGAGCAGTTGGATTCTGCAGATCAATCCCAGCGCTGGCGAGCAGGCTGCTGCAAAGGCCGCCGCTGCCGCTAAGCACACGGTCGCGGGAACCAACACCAAGAAGTAATTCAATCGGGCGGGTGAGCGATGCCCGTTGCATCACCACGGGTATCGACTGTTCCTATCATTCGCGATGTAGGAAAGGGCAGCGCGCTCGCGCTGCCCTTTTTCTATGGTGGCGAGACTTTGCTTGCACCGCATGCCTGATTCTGGCTATAGTATGCATTTTTAACAAGTAGCCTTTCAAAGCAAGAGTTCGTCACTGACCCGCGGCACTGTGTCAAAGAGAACCGCATGATACGCCTGATCCGCGAATTGGTTCGCCCCTACCGAGGAACGCTGCTCATCATCCTGCTGGCCATGCTGGTCGAGACGGCGATGAGCCTGGCCACTCCGTGGCCGTTGAAGATCATCCTAGATAACGTGGTTGGCAGTCACAAGATGTCGCCCTGGCTCGCCGATTTGCTCCATCCCTGGATGGACGGAAGACACCAGATGCATATCGCCGCGCTGGCGGCGATCGCCTTCGTCGTCATTGCCGTCCTGGGCGCGATCGCTACCTACATCGACAACTACTACACCGAGAGTGTCGGCCAATACGTAGCGCATGACTTGCGCATGCGTACCTTTCATCACCTGCAACGGCTGTCTTTGGGCTACTACAACACGCACCAGACCGGCACTATGCTGAGTACGATCACCACCGACATTCAGACGATCCAGGGATTCGCGTCGTCGACGACGTTAAACATCCTGGTCGATATGCTTACGATCGTCTGCATGTTGGCCTTGATGTTCTGGCTGAACTGGGATTTCACCCTGATTGCCGTCGGAGTCACGCCGTTCCTGCTGCTCTTCGTTTCGCGGTTTAAGAAAGCAGTGAAGAAAGCGACGCATGAAGTTCGCAAGGAACAGGCCGACATAGTCGCAGTTGTGCAGCAAGGCTTGGAGTCGATGCAGGCGATCAAGGCGTTTGGTCGCCAGGAGCAGGAACAGGCGCAACTCCGAGAGGTGAGCCACGCGACGGTGGACGCTGCTCTCAAGGCGCGCAGCATCAAAGCGATTTTGTCTCCTGTGGTGACGGTGACGGTTGCCATATGCACTGCAGTAGTTCTCTGGCGGGGCGCTTATCTCATCTTGGCTGGAGCAATGACGGTTGGCGCTTTGACCGTGTACCTTTCGTACCTCAATAAGTTTTTCAAGCCGGTGAAGGACCTGGCGACAACGACCAACGCGATCGCTCAGGCGGCCGTGGGAGTTGAGCGCATTCGCGCTATTCTCGAAACCGATACCATCATCCCGGAGAAGGCCGACGCGATCGATGCACCGCCGATACGCGGCGAGATCGTGTTCGAAAATGTGGCCTTCGCCTACGACATCGCGAACCCTGTGCTGCAGGATGTCAGCTTCACCATCAAGCCAGGCCAATTGGTGGGCATCGTGGGGCCAACCGGCAGCGGCAAGTCAACCGTGGTCAGCCTGCTTCCGCGTTTCTACGATCCGATTAAAGGAACCGTCAAGATCGACGGCCACGATGTGCGGGATCTCAAGCTGAAGTCGTTGCGCGAGCAGATTGGCTACGTGTTGCAGGACACGGCACTCTTCCGCGGCACCATCGCGGAAAACATCGCTTTC
>DATBZX010000111.1:0-17015 GCA_036512955.1 Terriglobales bacterium | reverse complement strand
TCGATCAAGCGGCATAACTGGGCCCACGGCACCACTTGTTCCATCTCTTCCAGAAACACAGCCCGCCGCGTCTTCTTTGCGTACTGCTCAAACCCGTTCGCCATCGCCAGTGTCTGCTGTTGCATCGCTCTACCAGCCCTCTGCCAAATTTCCTCTCAATCTAAACCGCAGATCGGTGGAAATCGAAGTACTTGTTCAGAGTCTCCCTAGCTGAGATAAATGATGACCTCGCCACAATAACGGCGAAGCGGCGGGATGCGAAGAAGTTGCGTATCCAGCGACTTGACCGCCTGCCAGAATGGGCGGGGCGTGACCGGCAGGCTCGGATCGGGGTGCGGAAGCTTGGCCAGACGCTTCAACATGTACAGCAGATTTCGTTTCTCGAGTCTGACATGGTTGAAGTCCCTGCAGAATTCGCGAATGTTTTTGTCGGTGAGATGTGCGTCCCCGGCATCAGAGTGTTCCCTGGTGAAGCGCCGCACGACGTTGATCAGAGGATTGTCCCAAAGTGTTTCATGGAAAACCGCCCGGCCACCGGGGGCCAAAACCCGGTGCAGTTCTGAACCTGCACGCGGATACTTGATGACGTGGTGCAGCACGCCGAAGCCGACGACGAGATCGAAGGAAGCGTCGGCATAACGGAGCTCTTCGGCATCCATTTGTTCGAACTGAGCCGAGAGTCCGTAGCGGTGCGCAGCCTGGTTAGCAGCTTCGATGGCCGCGCTGGAGAGGTCAAAGCCCAGGACTTGGGCCCCGCAAAGCGACATGTACAAGCCAAGCCTGCCAAAGCCGCAGCCGTAGTCGAGGACGCGAAGTCCGCGCACTTCGCCAATTGCGTCGAGGGCGTCGCTGCGGAGATCGGCCCACCAGTTCCATCCTCCGTCACAGAAGGGCGTGAGTTCGACCAGTTGAAACAGTTTTTGGAAATCTTCCAGCGTTTCCGGGTGGGCTAAAGCCGCGTGCGCCTGGAAGAAAGCATCGTGCCATTCGCGCTCCGCCTGCTTGACGGATCTTGCGTTGGCGGATGCAGGCGCGTCGTCACCAGTGGGAGCTGGTGATGCATCGGGGGAAGAGGCAGTCGCTTCAGGACCCGTCGGAGCCATCGAATTTGAGACTACCGTTTCGACCGACAAATTGGCAAAGTGCCGAGTTGGACTTGGGCCATCCCGCGGTCTTGGTCGCGCTGTCGGACATGCTGCTGGGCAAACTCTCACATCTCTGAGTGACAGCCCTCACAGTCAGGTGGGCTGGTATCCGAACATACTGAACTTGGTGTCCCAGGTGAGCGTTGGCCTGCGGAAGCATAACCGGGGCGGGCATGAGATCGCGGATTCTTCCGCTTTGGGCTGCCTTCCATTCTTCGCATGCCAGCGAACCGCGAACAGGCCTCGCCCTCGAACCCATGGCGCCGACGCCCGAAGATTGCTTTCCGATGCAAAGCGCGCGAGCAATGGTTCTCAGCGAGTTTGATGCACTTGGGCCGAAGGAATCTGACACAAGGATGGAAGTATGAGCGAAAAGATCGCGACTGTCACCGATGAACGGATTGTTTACCTGGAAGGATTGATGCGTCAGGCCAAGACCGCTGCCGCCGTGTTCACGCAATACACCCAGGAAGACGTCGATCGCATTGTGAAGCCAATGGTGCTGGCTGGCTTGGAGCAGGCTCAATACCTCGCCCGCTTGGCCATCGAAGAAACCAAGCTTGGAGTGATGGAAGACAAGGCCATCAAGAACATGGTGGCCACGGAGTTTGTCTACAACTACGTAAAAGACAAACGTACGGTTGGCCAGATTGCCGAGTACCCGGAGCGCAACCTGGTGGAGATGGCGGAGCCCATCGGGGTCATCTTCTCGCTGTTGCCGATCACCAACCCCACTTCGACCGTTCTCTTCAAGTGCATCATGGCCATCAAGACGCGGAACGCGGTGATTTTCAGTCCTCACCCGGCCGCGGGACATTGCTGCTATGAAGCCGTCCGAATCATGTATGAGACGGCGGTCAAGCATGGCGCTCCCGAAGGCGTGTTTACCTGCCTGGAATCGCACAACCTGCAGGACAACGCCTACATGATGCATCACAAAGACGTCGGCCTGATCGATGCCACGGGCGGACCGGGCATGGTGAAAGCTGCTTATAGCTCCGGCAAACCTGCGCTCGGAGTTGGGCCGGGCAATACGCCGGTGTACCTGGAGAAATCGGCGGATCTGGACATGGCCGTGGTGGACATCATCACCTCGAAGACCTTCGATAACGGCACGATCTGCGCGTCCGAGCAGACGGTGGTGATCGACGATGAGATTTATGACATCGTGCTGGAGAAATTTGCGGAGCTAGGCTCGCACATCTGCGACGAGAAAGAGACGGAGCTGCTGGGGCGCACGGTGATAGACCCGAAAACGGGTTTCATGCAACCCATGGCTGTCGGACAGAAAGCTACCACCATCGCCCGCATGATTGGCCTGAAGGTCAAGCCGCATACCAAGCTGCTAATCGCGCCGATACAGGGTGTTGGACGCGGATATCCACTCTCAGTGGAAAAGCTGTTTCCAGTGCTTGCGGTCTATCGTGCGAAGTCGGTCGATGAGGCGCTCAAGGTGTGCATCGACGTCAATTATGCTGGCGGCGTTGGTCACACCGCGGTGGTGTTCTCGCGCAATGATGACGTCATCCGTAAGTTCGGTGAGGTAATCAACGCGGGCCGCGTCATCGTAAACTCGCCGGGATCGATCGGAGCGCTGGGCGGCGTGTACAACGACATGGTGCCGACCTTCTCATTCGGTTGCGGGACCGGCGGCGGCAACAGCACCACCGATAACGTCAACGTGTTTCATTATCTCAACATCAAACGCGTGGCGCGGAGGACACAAGCGCATATGTGGTTCCGTGTTCCAAACCAGATTTACTTCAATATGAATGCGGTTGAGAACCTGCGCCAGTTCAAGTCGCGCTCAACCATCATTATTACCAACCCGGCTATGGAGCAAATCGGCCATGTGGACATCGTCCGGCGCAACATTCCACCGGAGACCCTGGTGCACGTCTCGGTAATTCCTGATGCGGAGCCTGAAGTCAAGGTGATCATGCAGGGAGTGGAGGCCCTCAAGTTCTACCGCGTCGACCAGATCATCGCACTGGGCGGCGGATCCGTGATCGACGCGGCCAAGATCATGAAGCTCAAGTACGAGTCGCCAGAGGCCGACCTGGAGGAACTGGCCGCGCCGTTCCTGGATCTCCGCAAGCGCGTGGTGCAGTACCCCACTGAGAAGATCAATCCCTCGAGGTTGATCGCCATCTCAACGACCAGTGGAACGGGCAGCGAAGTCACTCCGTTTGCTGTCCTGCTCGATAAAGAGCACGGACGCAAGGTGACTCTCGCCGACTACTCCCTCAGTCCGGACGTGGCGATCGTCGACCCGCAGTTCGTGATGTCGATGCCGAAAGGACTTACCGCTGATACCGGCATCGATTGCCTGACCCATGCACTGGAGGCTGGCGTCTCGATTTTTGCTTCGCCTTACACCGACTCCAACGCTTTCCAGGCAATCCGCTTGGTATTCCGATACCTGCCCATTGCGTACGAGCATCCCAACGATGAAGAGGCGCGCACGATGATGCACAATGCTGCGTGCATCGCGGCAATTGCGTTTTCTAACGCCTCGGTAGGAGTGAATCACGCGCTGGCGCATGCCTTCGGTGCGCGCTTTCACGTCGCTCACGGACGGGCCAACGCGCTCATGTTGCCCCACGTCATTGCCTTTAATGCCGGGGTCCCCACCAAGTTCATGCCGTCGCCAAATCAGCGCGGCTATATAGCGCACAAGAAGTATGCGATGGTAGCGGACTTGCTCAATTTGGGCGGCGATACGGTCGAAGAAAAGGTCACGAATCTGGTGACCGCAACTGAACAGTTGCTTGACCAGTTGGCGGTTCCGCGCTCCATCGCCGACCTCGGGATCTCGAAGGAAGAATTCGAGCGAGCGATGCCGGAGTTGGTCAAGAATGCCTTTGACGATCCTTCCTGGCGCTCCAATCCGCGCATGCCGCTGCTGAGCGAGTTAGTCGAGCTGTTTTGGAGCGCATACAGAGGCCGCGGCCCGGTGAAGGTCGAGGTAGCATCGAAGCAGAAGCGTGAAGACAAGGTGCTGGTATGACAATGATTGATGTGTGGTTGGAAGTTGATGGAAATCGTGTGGCCCAAGTGTTGAACGAGGCCGCTGAAAAGTTGGACAGCGCCGGCGGCGATGTGTTTTTGGACTTCTCTGCCGTGCGCCGTATTGATCCCAGCGGTCTGCGGGCGTTGGAAGATTTTGCCGGAGCGGCCGACGAGAAGGCGGTCAAGGCCTCACTGCGCGGCGTGAATGTCGATGTTTACAAAGTGCTCAAGTTGGCACGGCTGTCGTCGCGGTTTTGCATCGTGAACTGATGAGATGGTTGGGGTGACCGGCGCGCCGAGTCTCTGCAATCACCAGGTACGGATCGGGAAACGAACGCGAAAATTGTTGTCCCACGTGTCACTCGCACCCGCGAACCGGCATAAACTTGAGTCAGAACGCGGCGGCACCTGGCAGCTCATCGCCAGTCGCACCGTGCTGCACGGCCATCGCCTTCGTTGACGGGAGGAACACTATGGAACTCCGGTTGACCGACCACGAAAAGCAGTTATTGCTGGAAATTCTGCAGGAACGCCACTCCAACCTGATTCACGAAATTGCCCGCACCGATCACCGCGATTACAAACACGAATTGCAACAGCGGTGCTCGGCCATCGAGGGCATCCTGAAAAAGGTTCAGGCAGAAGAACGCGTTTCTGTGTGAACCGGGTCGCACCCGTGGCTCTCCCTGCAAATTAGCCGGCGGCATTTTCGCGCTCACGCTAACGCTTGTAGCCAAACCTGCGCAGCAGGTCGTGCCGCCAGGCAACGTCCTCCGGCCCTTCGACGCCTTTCGGTGACGCGCCGTCCACGACGCCCATTACTCCGCAGCCTTGCTCCGTGCGAGCGACAATAAGTTCCACCGGGTTCGCAGTCGCGCAAAGATCGAGCACACCTCGGGCAAGTTGCGAATCGCGTTCAAGACGTTAATCGGGTAGGCCACTGCAAGCACCATCACGAAGGTATGTCCGCAAGCGAGTGCCTGGGCATTCTCGACGGCCGCCTGCTGCAACGCTTCATCATTTCCGTCGGAGCGCGTCAGGCATGCGCCGGAAGCTTCATTGAAGGCCAGGCCGAATTTCGCGTGCGGCGCTGTACTGACCACCGCCTCGTACAAATCTTCCACGGTCTTGATGAAGTGCGACTGACCGACAATGATGTTGGTATCGGCAGGGAACTCCATGCGTGCTGTTGTGAATTCGAGCATTATGATTCCTCCCTAAGCGCCTCTAGGATAACTCTCGCAGAGTTCCCGCCTGTGTTTTGAGAATGACTACGCACGAAGGCCGGTAATCCCCGTCACTGACAGGCCGATTGCAAGGTGGTTGAATATATTCGTACAGATCCCACGGAGAGTTCTCGGTGGAAAGGAGGAGGCGATGCAACTCCATCTAGAAACAAACGAACTGGATCTGCTGGCGAACATTTTGATGCTGCGGATCGGAGAGTTGGCGGCGCAGGCTGCCCTCGACGGCCCTCCCGCGCCCGTGATCGGTTTGGCGCCTGACCCACTGCGCTATGACAATCTGCTGGATAAGGTCTTGGCCCGCGACTTGAAATTCGACTTCGATGAACTGGAATACGTGGCTGACCTGCTCACCAGCCAGAAGCGCAGCCTCCGCGATCATATTGCGCGCCAGCCGAGCGCCGCATTCAAGGCTGAATTGCAGAAGAAACTGGCGCTGCTGGAGCGCGTACTTGAGCACGTCGACGAAGCCTGCGTCATGATCTGATCGGACCGTCCTATGGTTCCAGCGGAGTCTGCTAAAGCTGAATCAATGGCGGTCCCGCTGCCGTGATGAAGAACTGGATGCTGCGTGCTGCAGAGTGGAAGCTGTGTTCGTAGGCATCGCGCCAGCGGCTTGCGAACTCCGCTGCTTCATTGCTTGGGACGAGCGCCCATACACTTCCGCCGAATCCCGCACCAAATGCCGATGCTGCGCACGCCCCCAGTGCGCGCGCGTGTTTTGCCAGGGATACTGTTTCGGGTACCTGGTTGCCCAGAAGCTTTTCTGCCGCCGCTTGCGATTCGTCGACCAGCTTGCCGAAAGTAGTGAGGTCATGCGCGCCCAGCGCATCGCAGGCTTGCGGGACGATCACCTCCGACTCCAGCCTGAATTGTTCGAAGCGATTGAGCAACCATTCAGAATCAGCAGTGCTGCCAGATTGACGAAGCGCGGCACGCAATTGGTCCACGGCGTCAGGTGAGTTGCGTGTCACCGCAGCCAGGGTTGCGTCGCTCGCTCCTGAAATGGAGCGCCAAACTTCAAGGATCGTCCGAGTGGCCAGTGACGCCCGATTGTATTGCGCGCGGGCGGCGCCAGTTTTGCTGGCAACCACTCCGCTGACGGCGATGACGAACGTGTAGTCTTCAGGCAGCTCGACGGTGCGTTCCAGCCGCACTGGGCAGAAGGCGTATTGCTTGAGGCGTCCCGGTTGCGAGGCAAGGATAGCAGTATGGTCTTCGCTGCCACCGAATGTTCCCACACCGCCATCGCCGGCCAGAGCCTGGTAGGTCTGGCCGTTTTCGATGCAGCCCAGGTACCCCGCGAGGTCCTCGACGCGATGAATGTTGGCGACGTATTCCTCGCGGTCTGAGAGCCGATTGATCGCGCTGACCACTGCGAACATCGCGACCACCAGGGCGCTGGAACTGCTCATCCCGGCGGCAGACGGAAGATCGCTGGCCAAGGCGATGTCCGCGCCGCATGTCGCGCCGGGGAAGTTCCTTGCCAGTCGCCGCGCCACCACTGCCGCGTAAACGGTCCAGCCATAACATGGGATCTCCAGATCAGGAGATATCGTGAACTCGAAGCTCTGACGCCGGATGAGGTCGTTGATGCGGACCAGTGAGTCGGTGCGCGGAGTTGCCGCCACGCAGAAGCCGCGCTCGGCCGTACACAACAGACTGCGTCCTCCGCCGTAATCGGTATGCTTGCCCAGTACCTCGATCCTTCCCGGCACAAACCAGCGCATGATCTCCTGGCTGTCGGTCGGCGAGAGTTGCTGTTCAACGGTATTGAAGAGTTGAGCTTTCTTATGCGCCTCGTGCTCGCTCAGTCCGGCGTTGAAGAGAGACTCCGCGAGACTGATGCTCACAGCCGCACCTTCACGTTCCGCAGGCGCTCGGCGACGGCGGCAATGTCGGAGCGTCGTGAAAGATCGAGCACACCCGCCCGGCAGGTCATGGCCTTGAATTTGAAGCCGCGCCGGATCGCCAGCCTTACCGCCAAGGGCAACTCGTACTCGCCTCGCGGCGAGAGTGGGACATCGCGGCAGAAAGCGAAAATATCTGGGCTAAATCTCCAACAGTTCATGCTCACAAGTTTCGGACCTGCGAGTTTCGCCGCAGTTGCGTCGGGCTTCTCCAACAGGTCAGCGAGAAAGCCGTCATCATCAACCACGGCGCAAGCGAAATCTCTAACCCTCTCTGGCGGAATGTTGCTCTCGCGAACCAGCGCGTCGGCATCGAACAGGACAGTCCCCGCCTGGCCGAGTTCCTGCAGCGCCCGAAGAACTTCGACGGGGTAGTAGTTGTCGCTGTTGATCGTCGCGAACTCCTCTGCGCCCGCGAATTGCTGCGCGGACAGCACAGCGTTGGCTGTTCCTTGAGGTTCGGCCTGCAATGCAAACGACACCTCGATACGCGTCGGGTGTGCGCGAGTGTAGTGCTCGCGCACCACGTTATGCTCGGGACCAATCACCAGGCACGCCTGCCGGAATCCCGCGTCGGCGAGCGCGCTGAGCACGTAATCCAGGAACGGACGCCCAACAGGAATCATCGCCTTGAGGCCAGACGATGCCACGGACGACTGCTCTGCATCCAGCGGCGTGCTTGCTTCGCCGCTCCTCATGCGGGTGCCGAGACCGCGCGCGAGAATCACGCACTTGCTTATGGTTCCAGGGATGCTCATCGCCCGCCACCCAGTCTAAAGCAGCCGGCAAATTTTCCGTCGGCCCAAAACCGCATGAATTACAATCACGGCGACCATGAACGCTTGGTACTACTTCTGGATGGCGAACTTCCTGATGGCCGGATCGGCGTTCGCCGTCATCACCGTGGTCGTCCTGATTCGCGGACTGCGTGATCTGCGCGAGATGTTCGCCAACCTGCGGGCCGAGGCGCAGCGGCCCCGATGATCGCCACGCACTTCTCCACTCTCGATTGGGTCATCGTCGTTACCTATCTCGCCGCGACGATGGCGACCGGCCTCTATGGCCGAAAATTCGTAGGCGGCATCGCCGATTTCCTGGTGGCGGGACGCGAACTGGGCACATTTCTCGCGGTTGCCACCCTCGCCGCCACCGAGATCGGCACTATCACCTTCATGTACTACGCCGAACTCGGCTACAAGACGGGCTATGCCTCTTTCGTCAACGGCCTGATTGCCGGGCTGGTGATGATTTTTCTTGGCCGCACCGGTTTCATCGTCAAGCGCCTGCGCGCCATGCGGCTGATGACGGTGCCTGAATTCTTCGAGGTCAAATTCAGTCGGAACTTGCGCGTATTTGTCGGGATTCTGGTTGCCACCGGCGGCATCCTCAATATGGGCGTGTTCCTCAAAGTCGAAGGCACGTTTCTCGCGATCATCTCCGGCGTTTCTCTGACCCACATCAAGGCCGTGATGACCGGCATCCTGCTGTTGGAACTGGTATACACCGTGCTGGGTGGAATGGTGTCGATTGTCATTACCGACTTCATTCAGTTCATCGCGCTGAGCGTGGGCACAATCCTGGTGACGCTGTGGGCGGTGCATGCCACGGGATTCACGCAAATGTACACGGCAGTGCGCCAGACCATGGGCAGCGGCGGCTTCAATCCGTTTACCAATCCGGATTACGGATGGGCTTACATTGCTTTCCAGGTTTTGATCTGGCTGGCGGTGCATACCTGCTGGCAGACGACGGCCATGCGTACGTTCTCAACGCGCAGCCCGGAGACCGCGAAACGAGTTTTTTCGTGGGCGGGCTTCATCTTTTTGGGACGCGGCATGATGCCAATGATGTGGGGCATCGCGGCGCTGGCGCTGCTCGGTCCGTCACAGAATTCGCTGGAAGCCATGCCGCGCATGCTGGCGACCATCTTGCCGTCCGGCGTGCTGGGCTTGGTGGTGGCGGGCATGCTCGCCGCGACCATGTCGGTCAACAGCTCGTACCTGCTGGGATGGAGCTCGATCATCGCGCAGGACATCATCGGTCCGCTGCGCAAGAAGCCGCTCACTTCGTTGCAACAGGTGATGCTGAATCGCGGCGCCAATCTTTTCGTCAGCCTGTTCGTGATGGTGTGGGGGCTGTGGTACACAATGCCGGGTCCGACCTATTTTTATCTCAACATGACGGCCACGATTTATCTGTCGGGGACTCTGGTGGCCGTGATCGCCGGACTTTTCTGGGACCGGGCCTCAACGCTCGGCGGATACCTGGCGATGGCAGGCGGCGCGATCGCCACGATCGGTTTCTTTTTCTTCAAGACTCCCGCCAGTTACGCCGGGGCGGGAGCATTTGCGCTGGCGGCGGTTGGTATGATTGTGGGCTCGCTGCTGGTAAAGCGAAAAAATGCAGCACTGGCTTCCCAGGCTTAATTCATGACAAACGGCATTCGAGCAATATTCCTGCTGTCAACGCTCCTCCTCGCCGCTGGGTTGTTGGCGCAGGATACGCCCGTCTATTTCTCTCCCGATCCGGGTATCGCCAAGGTTGAGGCAAGTGCAAGCGGCTTCTCGGTATCCAACTCCGTTCTGAGCATGAGTTGGAAAATCGCGGACGGGAGAGTGGAGGGCGTGGAATTCAAAGATCAACTCTCGCATCGGACGCTTGCAGCGCAGGCAATTCCATTTTCGCTCATCCTCGGCGATGGAAGTGTGATGCCATCGTCGGCGATGAAGATGCTCGAACTCCCCAAGGTCGTTGATCTTGACGCTCATCCGGACGCGTCGCGGCTGGCGGAACGAATCCCTGGAAAGGCCATCGCCGTGGAGTTCGAGGATGAACGCGGCAGGCTACACGTCACCTGGCAGGTGATCTTGCGAGACGGCTCCAACTATGTGCGGCAGCAGTTCGTGCTGCTCCCCAAAGGCAAGGATGTCGCCGTGCGCGAGGTCAGGCTGGTGGACTGGAACCTGCCGGACGGGCACGTCATTGGAACCGTCAAGGGATCACCCATTATTGCGGGGACAGTGTTCGCAGGCTTTGAGGATCCGCTGGCGTCGTGCGCGGTCGCGGGGGAGCGCGCTCGCTGTTGGATCGAGCGCGAGCTGGCGATCAAGTCCGGACAGTCGGTGACGTATAGCTCTGTCATCGGCGTGACGGCCCGGGGACAGCTTCGTCGCGGCTTCCTGCACTATGTAGAGCGGGAACGCGCGCATCCTTATCGGACGTTTCTCCACTACAACTCGTGGTACGACCTCGGCTATTTCAGCAAGTACGATGAATCGGGTGCGCTGCAGGTCATCAACACTTTTGGAGCCGAGTTGACGCAGAAGCGCGGCGTTCCCATCAATTCTTTTCTGTTCGACGATGGCTGGGACGACCCGGCGACGCTGTGGCAATTTCACTCCGGTTTCCCCAACGGTTTCACCAAACTGCGCGACGCGGCTGCAAGTTACGGCACGGCTCCGGGCGTCTGGATGTCTCCTTGGGGAGGCTATGGCAAGCCCAAACAGCAGCGCGTTGCGGCGGGACGGACCGCCGGCTACGAAATCGTGGACAACGGTTTTGCGCTCTCCGGGCCGAAATACTACGCGGCGTTTCGCGATACGTGCGTGAAGTTCGTGCGTGACTACGGTGTGAACCAGTTCAAGTTCGACGGCACGGGCAACGCCGATCGCGTCGTTCCGGGCAGCCAGTTTGAGAGCGATTTTGCAGCGGCCATCCATTTGATTGGCGAATTGCGCGCTCTGAAGCCGGACCTTTATATCAACCTGACGACTGGAACTTATCCGTCGCCCTTCTGGTTGCGCTACGCCGACTCGATCTGGCGGGGCGGCGAGGACCACGACTTTCTCGGAGTCGGTTCGAAGCGCGAGGAGTGGATCACCTATCGCGATGCCGATACATACGAACACGTGGTGTTGAGCGGGCCGCTGTTTCCACTGAACTCGCTGATGCTGCATGGAATCATCTATGCGCATCACGCGAAGAATCTGGATTCCGATCCGCAGGGCGACTTCAAGAACGAAGTGCGCGACTATTTCGGCAACGGAACGCAGTTGCAGGAAATGTATGTGACGCCGTCGCTGCTCTCAAACGCGAACTGGGACAACTTGGCGGAAGCGGCAAAGTGGTCGCGTGATAATGCCGATGTCCTGGTGGACACGCACTGGGTCGGGGGAGATCCCGCACAGTTGGAAGCCTATGGCTGGGCATCGTGGAATCCGCGGAAGGCGATCCTGGTGCTGCGCAATCCGTCTGACAGGGCACAGTCCATCAGCATCGACATCGCACAGGCGTTCGAGTTGCCGGCGAATTCGGCGCCCAGCTACACGCTGCATAGTCCGTGGGAAGAAGATTCAAAGCAGCCGAACGTGCGGGTCGTCGCAGGCCAACCGCACAACTTCTTGCTGCAGCCGTTTGAAGTGTTGGTGCTCGAAGGCGCTCCGGCCAAACAGAGGAAGTGACTTTGCGGCGAATCATCATCCTCGCTCTCACATCGTTGGCAGGCGTTCTAACGCTTACAGCGGCCGTAGATCCCGACCCGCCGCGGCACAGCTTTCAAATTAGTGGTCGCCAGTTTCTGCTCGATGGAAAGCCCTTCCAGATTATCTCCGGCGAGATGCACTACGCTCGCATCCCGCGCGAGTACTGGCATGCTCGCCTGAAAATGGCCCGCGCCATGGGACTTAACACGATTTCCACCTACGTGTTTTGGAACCTGCACGAACCCAAGCCGGGCGTGCACGACTTCACGGGCCAACTGGATGTGGCAGCTTTCATTCGTGCGGCACAAGAAGAGGGGCTGCATGTAATCCTGCGGCCCGGTCCTTATGTTTGCGCGGAATGGGACCTCGGCGGTTTGCCGGCGTGGCAGCTGGCCGATCCGAAGATCGTGCTGCGCAGTGACGATCCGAGATTCATGCAACCTGCTGCCGCATGGCTGAAGCGACTTGGCCAGGAACTCGCTCCACTGCAGGTCACGCGCGGCGGTCCCATCATCGCGGTGCAAGTCGAGAACGAGTACGGATCTTTCGATCATGACAGGCAGTACATCAAGCACATCTACGACGCGATCGTGGATGCCGGATTAGGCGAGGCCCTGCTTTACACCGCAGACGGGCCGGAGCAATTGCCCAATGGAACCTTGTCGGGAGTGCCAGCCGCGGTGAACTTCGGTCCCGGCGAGACGCAAGAGGCGTTCAAGGCGTTGGCGGCGATTCGTCCTAACCAGCCCCTGATGGCGGGAGAATATTGGGCGGGGTGGTTTGACCACTGGGGTGGGAAGCATCACGTGACCGACGCTGCTTTGCAGGAGCGCGATCTGCGATGGATGTTGTCGCAGGGATATTCGGTCAACCTCTACATGTTTCACGGCGGTACCACTTTCGGATTCATGAATGGGGCCAACTACGACAACGGCTATAAGCCGCAGACTACCAGCTATGACTACGACGCGGCGCTGGATGAGTCGGGTCGTCCCACGCCGAAGTACTACAGTTTCCGCGCAGTGATTGCGTCGCTCAATCCGACGGTGAAGTTGCCGGAGGTGCCCGACACTACTGCGCTAATAGTGATTCCTCGTTTCCCGCTCTACGAGAGCAGCAGCTTGTGGGACAACCTGGGTGCGCCGATCGAAGCGGAATCGCCGCTGCCAATGGAGATGGTGGGTCAGTCCTACGGCTACATCCTTTATAGGACGCACGTGGCCGGGCCACTCGAAGGCGAGTTGCGGATCGATGGGATGCACGACTATGCCAAGGTCTACGTCAATGGAGTAGAGCAGGGAACAATCGACTCCCGGCTGGAGCAGGGGACAGTCATGGTCCACTCCAGCGAGTCGAAGAACACGCTCGACATCCTGGTGGAAAACGGCGGGCGCATCAATTTCACCAAGCGTCTGCGCGACGAGCGCAAGGGCATCACCGGAACGGTCACGCTGGCCGGAAACGAATTGCGAGGATGGCAGATCTACCCGCTGTCCATGGATAATTTGAGCAGCATCCTATTTAAGCCCGCTGAAAGCGGCGCCGTCGGCCCAAGTTTCTTGCGTGGACGCTTTTGGCTCGGCAAAACCGGCGACACCTACCTGGATATGCGCGGCTTGGGTAAGGGCGCAGTTTGGGTCAACGGGCATGCGCTCGGCAGGTTCTGGAACATTGGGCCGCAATACACGCTCTATGTTCCCGGTGCCTGGCTGAAGACGGGAGCCAATGAAGTTGTGGTCTTCGATCTTGATGGCAAGGTCAATGCGAACCTGAGAGGTCTCAGCCAGCCAGTGTGCGCGCAGTGAAGTCCACGATAGGAGTTGAAAGAGCAGATTCTCCGTAGGCTAAGGCCCGCGAGGAATGACAAACATAGATGGTGTGTACGGCGCCGGAAAAGCTGCCTAACCGAACAAGCGTTCCGCTCACGCGCCGTGCGAATGCTCTTCTGGCATGCCGAGGCTGCGCACGGTGTCGCTGCCGAAGTCAAACTCGATCACTACAGCCGGTTCGTCTCCCACCACCCAGCCGTCGTGACCGGGCTCGATGGCGATGACCTGCGGAGCCCGGAACTCCAGCACGCAACCGTCGGCGAACTCCATGTGAATCTGGCCCCGCGCCAGGAAGCCCACGTGGGCGTGCATACAGCGGTCAGTGCCGACCAGCGGCTTCATGTTCTTTGACCAGCGAAATCCGGAAGGGTAAACCACACGTTTGACGCGGCAGTTGCCGGCCGTGACCGTATCCAGTTGCACTCCGCCAACCTCGCGGTGCTCCGCGCCTTGCATCGGCGCCAGGAGAGTATCGACGCTCATCGCAACCACCTCCATCTACGGTTCGCTATTCAGGATAACTACGACCCTGCTCGATCCACGCCGTCGTTTCATCTGGAGACGCGCCGGCCTCGCGCAAGTGCGCACGCAAGTCCGTTTCCGACATCGCCTTCGATGTGCTCCTGATGATGTGTTCGTCGAAATCGATTCCGACAATTATGAAGACTTCCGGCTCGACACCCTTGACCCTGACCACTCTGTATCGTGTTGGCATCTGTTCTCCTGGGGACAAATCGCCCGCGCATTGGGGCGCAAACTAGCTTACTCGATAGCTGTCGAAAAGCAAGTGCGACAGACGCTGGTAAATCCACCGCGTACGCCCTCCTATTTTTGTGCGGGAATGAAGTTCTCCATCACAGCCTGACGCATCAGGTCGGGAGGCAGCAATCCTTGGGCCAGGATAAAGTCATGAAACTTCTTCTGGTCGAACTTCACGCCCTTGGCCGACAGCGCCTTCTCCGTGGCTTCCCGCAATTCCAGCAGCCGCGTGTAGCCGTAGAAGTAGCTGTTGGCCTGTCCAGGAGCGCGGTAGGTAAAGCGTTCCACTTCCTCCTGCGCGAAAGCGTGGGAGAGAACTACATCCTGCTCCAGCACGCGATATGCGTCAGTAGCGGTAACCTTGCCGGCCTGTAGCTCTGGATCGAGGAACGCCCGTGCCGCCCGTTGCAGCCGCAATTGCAGCGAAATCAATTGCCCTTCGAGCGGCATATAGGGCTTAATGAGGTATTCCGAGTACAGTCCCCAGCCCTCGGCGTTGGTGCTATTGAATGCGTAACGGACTCGCGCCAGCGAGACGCCGTGCTCCAGCATGGAATCGAACTGCAATTCGTGTCCCGGCCGTGCTTCGTGCGCGGTCAGCGTCCAAGCTGCAGCATCGAAGGTGAAGTCGTCGTACTTCTCGGCGGCGGTTTGACCTGGGCCCGCCGGAATATTCAGCGGCAAAACGAATTCGCCGCGCTGCCCAGTGTTGTGAATGAAGGGCGGAGGCACCATGTGCGGCGCCGGTTGCTGCGCGGTCTCCGCGGCGGTGGCGATGCGGATCTTCGCCGCTCGATCGGGCAGGCTGACGATCCGCTGCTCGACAATGATTTTCTCGATCTGCTTCAGCCGGCTCTCGTAGAACGGCAGTATGGCGTCGCCTACCAACTGCTGCTTCTTGAGTTCGTGAATCACATCGCGATAGTCGCTCGACGGAAGGTTGCGTTCTTTCGCAATCTTTGCCGCCACCACCTTCATCTCGCCCTGGAATTCGATGAACGCGTCATGGGCCATGGCAGTGAGCTTGTCCGGCGGAATGTCGATGCCATAGTTCTCCAGGGCCATCGCGTACTCTTCGGGCGGCATACGGAAGTCAGAGCGGGCGTTGGGCAGTACATTGGCCTTGACCCACGTGTCATAGTCAACCAGTTGGGCCGTTAATTTCTTGTAAGGCTCCTGCCATCCCTGCAGGTTGTGCTTCTTCATCAGGGCGGCAATGCCTTCGAGATACGCAGAATTGCGCGCCATCTCCGTCTCAATTTCAACCTTCGCTGGATAGATGATGCCCGGCTTGGCCATTTGCTCGGTTACACGCTGTTTCAGGATCTCTGTCACAGCCGTGTAGCCGGGTTCAAGCCCTGCGTACTCGCGAATGCGCGCCACCGAAGCGGGCCGACGCTCGTTGGGCGTCTGGTCATCGAGCAGGATGCGCACTCCACTGAAGACAACCTGGCTGGCGTTGATATAGGGAACCTCATGGGCGAGCTGAAAATCCTCTCGCCGGAAATTCAGGTTCACCCGGCGAATCATGATCTGCAGGTCCTCGGCCACATTCTGCTCTTGCTTCTCGGTCGCCGCCGCCTTCAGTTTTTCCAGCACCGACGCGGTCTCCTGCCGCTCCGCTTTCTCGTTCGCCAGCGTCGGTTGCGAGATCTTGTCGTCGAATTGGCTCAATCCCTGCGCAGACGCCTGCTCGGGATGAAACCTAAAGCTCACTTGGATCAGCATGTCAGCGTACTGATTGCTGATGGCGACCCACCCCTTGTCGCTGGACGAAGCCGAAGCCTGTTGCGATGTTGCTGCAGGCGCGGCCTTGGGTGCGGACGGCTGAGGAGATGCGGCTTGGCCCCAGAAACATGCCGAAAGGGCGATAAGAAAAACGAGCGCGAGCAGACAGACTTTGCGGATCAAGCTTCCTCCTGATCGGAACACTTCACGGTAGTAAATCACGCTGACGCGTTGAGCGCAATTTCGGTAGGGCTGCTGAAATCCGGAGATCTTCGGCGATCTTCCGAGGGAACCGGCCAGGTTCCTCTGAGGCAGAAACTAGCTGGCGGAGGGAGACGAATTCGCTCATGTCGGAATTTGCCATCTCCGAATAGATTTACGAGCTTCGGTGTAATACGCTGTAAATATTAGTGTTATAGCCAATTAAGCCATTCGTCGGCAGATCCGGCTATTCCGGTATTTACGGTGGAAAGCTACCGAAAAGGCTAAAAAGGCTAAGAAATGGAACCGTCACGGATCATGGTGTACTCGGTTTGCTCCATTGCGCCCCGACCCGAACGTGCTCACACCAAATCCCAGAGGCTAACTTCCGGACCAGAACAGGTTCCGATCTGGGGCACCATCCGGGGGGCAAGTCGGAAGGATCGTCTCAGCCCGTGCATCATCATGTTCCCCTATGCCGACCCCCCGTTCCTAATCCGATTCGGAGCCACTTGGACGGTTTGGCGACTAGGACGAAGCCGCTGGCGCGGCGGACGCTACCGCCTATGGCGAACCCAGCATTGTTGGAGTAACTGACGTAGTGTGGGTCACACAGAAAGGAGACTCTCGTGACCCGTTTACGCCAGATGATGCTGGAGGAACTTCAGCGTCGGAATTACTCGAAGAGTACGACCCGCTATTACTT
>DATBZX010000110.1:0-3883 GCA_036512955.1 Terriglobales bacterium | reverse complement strand
AATCGCCTACAACCTCGGCAACCTGTGGCGGCGGCTGGCGCTGCCCAAGGGCATCGGTAATTGGTCGCTGACCAGCTTGCAGCAGCGGCTGGTGAAAACCGGCGGACGGTTGATAAAACACGCCCGCTACTACTGGCTCCTACTGGCGGAGAGCCACCTCACACGGCGGCTCTTCGCCGGCCTACTGCGGAAGATCACGGCCTTGCCGGTGCCGGCGGGATAGCGGATTGTTGGGTTGCCGAGACAATTGCCTGAGGAAGCAGCAAGCGAGGGACCAGTGCGTGAAAAATCCGTTTCCAAGAGAACCGATGTGGGCCCGCGAGGCTGTCCAGGGGCTCGAACCCAGCTTACCTGCGGAGGCCGGAGCCGGTCGTAATCGCCAGTCGGATCGCGACTTGACGCTGGGTTGGGTAAGGGAGTATGAATCGGGCGTTTGCAAAGTCAAAAAGGAAATTCCGGTTAATAATCTTAAAAAGAGTCTGATCGCCGGCGACCAAAAGAGGCTGGCCGGGGACAAGGCCCCAAGCCAGCTAATGAGGGTTTCGGTCAGATGGGGCGCATGCTTTCTCATGCTCGCCTTTGTGGGCTGTGCGGGGCTCGACGTTGCGCCGGTCAGTGACGATAAAACTGATCTCGGATATCGCTACTATGCTCAGGCGCCGTTCCTGTTCGTCCGTTCGGATGGCAAAGGCGGCCTGACTAGCGAGATCATTTTTCTGCCAGACACGACGCAGGAAATGTCGGCCCAACCGTATGCTTACCTAGCGACTAACAACACCACACTGTCGTTTGACAAGGGTACATTGACGGAAGCGAATGTCGTCGGAGACGAAACTGTGGTCCCCGTGGCTCTTGCCGACGCACTCGGTAAAGCAGCCAGTGCGGCGATCGCCGCTAACGCACCCGCCATTCTGACGGCGACCGCCCCAGTACCCTACTTATTCAAGATCAAAGTGGATGGGAGCAAAGTCGAGTTGAACGGGGGGCCCGCCTTTGGAACGGACGGAAAGCAAGCGGTGATCACGCTCAACGTCGTCATTCCAACGGCGAAATGACATGATTAGGCTTCGCCACTTCGCATCGGCGCTCACATTTCTGCTGCTCTCAGGATGCGTCACGACTGTTGATGTCGTCAAAGTCTCCGAGCATCCGGACGCGCATGGCCTTCGGTATTCGCTGCCGGCGGTATTTCTGCTGGTGCAACCGCAGGCGGATGGAACCGCCACCTACAATTGGGTCTATCTTCCCGATCCCGATAAAACCTACGCTATTGAGCAACACGCCTATCTTGCAAAGTTCACTCTCGACGCCAGCATCGCCAACGGCTTGCTGTCAAAGATCAACACTCAGTCCGACACCACGGCTGTGGCCAGCAAACTGTTCGATGTGGCGCAAAGCACTTTTGCTGCGCGCGAGCAGGCCAACTCCGCTGCCGCCAAGACGGCTGCCACCAACCTGACGACGGCCAAGAACGCGGTCACGGCGGCGAAGCTTTCCCTCGATCAGGCGGAGGCGGAGCGCCAGATCATCGACGCCGACGCCAATGCCACCGACGCGCAGAAGCTTTCCGCCCAACTCAAGGTAAAGGACGCCGAGATCGCCTACCATCGTGCGGAACAAGCCTACCGGGCCCTGGCAAACGGATCGGGTGATGTTCCCGCAACGGGACCGCAATTGTCGACGCAATACGGCCCGGTCCTCTTTCGCGTAGTCCAGGATAAGGACTCTGTCCAACTGGTGGCGGTCAATACACAAACGACTTTCGACACGGTCACCGCCGCCAGTGCGCCCTCGAGCCAAACCATCGCTACCTATAGCCTGAAACTTCCAAAAACCACGTATAGCGTTAACGACAAGCCTGTAATGCTAAGCATCTCGGTGGAACCCGCAGTGTACGGTGTCAACACAACGCAAAGTATCCTGACGGCAAACAGTCTGCCGGTAACAACCCCATCGACCTACACTCTCAGCGATGACAAGAAGACGCTCATGGTTGTCTTTGCCAATGGGCTTGCTGCAGGAACCTATGTGTTGACGCCCGCCATTATTATAAAGCAGAACGACAAACCGGTTGCGACGCAATCCGTCAACTTCAGCGTCCAATGACGACCGCGCTCAATTGCCGTCTTTCGGCGACAAACCCCGCGTTGACGCAATTGAAGAATATTTCGAGCTTGCAACCCTTCATTCAAGCCCACTATCTCAACGGCTCCCACGGAGACATCAGTCTCACCTTGTCCGGACTAAGCCTCGTTCCTGGGGAGCCCGTGACGGGGACCATCACGGCGTTGCAGCTCCACAATTTTATGCTGGCGGTAAACCGCAATGTGGCGAACGCACCGGTGAGGAACATTTGCGTGCTGTTCGCCGACAGCTATGACCCGCTGCCAAGCGCCTTCGGGATGATGTTCGATCGCGGTTTCGTAACTGACGACGATCCCAACGGCGCATCCCTTTACCTGGCCCAGCCGCGGCAGGCCTGCGCGGTGTTCTTGAACACAATCCAGTCAGCACGGTCCGCCGACCAATTCGTGCCCGAAGCCATGTTCACTACCGTGCATGAGATGGGTCACATTTTCAACTTGCAGCATGATGAAACCTGCCTCAACTTCATGCGCGTCAGCGAGAGTCAGGGTGCTTACGATCAGTCGGCTTACCGTTTCACGCCGGACCAGCAATCCCGATTGGAAACCTGCAGTTCCGATTCGACGGTAATGCCGGGCGGCAGTCCGTTTGGAATTGACAACGCCTCCAATCTGGACGCGGCAAATCGACTCGCGCAGGCGCCGCCAATCGCTCTCGAGATCGCCATCGCGCGGCGGGAGTTCTGGCGGTTCGAACCCACCCAGTTGGAGATCGAGATCGCGCCGGCCGAAGGCACGACAGAAGTGTCAGTTCCCGCATTGATCGATCCAGGCCACGAACAATTCCGCGTGATGATCGAAAACAACCTCGACGAACGTTCCTTGTATCGATCGCCTACCCATACGTGTGGGCCGGTCAAGATGGTGACGGTCACCTGTAGCAAGCCGTATCGGCGAGACCTTCCAATTTTCGGCGAATCCGGCGGCTACACGTTCCGGCGGGCTGGTCGGCACCGCATTTGGGTGGAGTTCAATCTCGGGGAGACGCTCGTGAAGTCGAATGTGGTCGAGGTCAATGTCAAGCGCGAAATCTCGCTCGGTCGCGTGGAGACCGAATCCAGGGAAGTCTTGAGTTCGCCCGCGATCGCGTCGCTGTTGTTTCACCGCGAAGATTCCGCCGACCAAATTGCAACGCGCAAGTTGGCCCGCTATATCGAGCAGACGCCGGGAGCGCCTGGGGCGGTGGAAATCAACTATGCGCTCGGACATGCGATCCGCAAGCACATGAAGAGAAACAATGGTGGATCTTTGGCTGCTCCCTATCGGCCTGAGGAATTTTTCGAGCGTGCGGTGGAATTCGACGATCTCGGGCCGCATCGCACACGACGAGCGGAGGCGATACTGGGTGAGATTGCGTCCTGATGAATCCTAAGCCGATCTGACAGACTGCTCGCCGTCAGCGCAAGTTACTGAACTGTACGTCGCAAGCGCACCGTGTTCAAACTCCAAGTCTTCCAACTCTTACTCCCATGAGCATCGTCCGAGGTATCCCGGCATGCCTCGAGACCTCATCGGGCGGTTCCACATATCAACTGGGTTTGCATGTAACCCTTTGCGCATAAAGGACATTATGTCGGTGATGCAAGTTTATATGTCTTGCCCTAGCAGCCCGTGGTGAAAGTGGTCGGCGCTGAGGAGTTGGCGGTGGTGGTGTTTGGTGAGGGACACCAGAGCACAGCGGCCCTGGGTAGGTACCATGGGGAAATCGCGACCAGCCAGCGTCGGGTGGCGCGCAGGAG
>DATBZX010000109.1:0-3926 GCA_036512955.1 Terriglobales bacterium | reverse complement strand
CAAGGGAGCGTTTTTTGTCACAGATCGCCCGTTCCTGCTTAACACTCCCATGGAGTACGTGTTGACCTTCCCGCCCGATCTGACTAAAGCTCCGGAACCCCTCCGTGTGCGGTTTTTCGCCATGGTGCTACGCTGCGAGCGAGTGCAGGAGAGCCAGGATACCTTCGGCATCGCAGTGCGCAACACCGCCCATCGCTATTTGGCCCACGAGGAAGCGGTCAACTTCAGCGTGATCGAAGAACAACTCGCAAAGGCCATGCACACCCCCCGTAAGAACGGGATTTAGCCTGCACCTCACGGAATACTAATCAGGAAAAACTCCGGTTTCGATTGAATGCCAAGGGACTGGCATCGTGCCTTCGGTTACAGGTGGCGCCCGGCGATGGAGATCTTGCACCGGGGCCAGCCGCGCTCCGGGAATCGCATCCATTCAATTTCGAAGTCTCAAAACTTACAATATCGCCCGTCCGAGCCGCCCGCTGCGGGGCTTCAACGGCGGCCCAGGCAGACTCTGCGCCGCGCCGAGACCGATGACTTCCGCCACCTAATCAACAGAAAGGGCAGACCGAGTGATGGTCTGCCCCGAACAAAACTTCGCGAGTTACGAATTACATTCCGAGATGGCGACGGCTGTAGCCGATCACACCCAACAACCCGGTGCCGATCAGCAGCAGTGATCCGGGTTCAGGAACAAGCTCCGTAAACCCGGTGATGCCCACGTAGTTGTCGGTCAACGTAAAGTAGCTGATCACCGCGCTCGACTCGCGGAACCCATAAAAAGCGCCAGTGTCATTGCCGCTCGTCGTGAACGTCAGGTTATAAGATTCGATCGGCGTGCAGGTCGAAACCCTGGGATCACAACTGGAATCGTAAACTGCGATGGTGGTCGGCGGATGGCCCGGGAAGTAATTCAAAAATCCACCCACGGCAAAAGCCGGTGTTGGCAGCGCGAAAGTCATGGTGTCGGTGAAGCTAGAATCGAAAGTGCTGTCATTCAAGCCCGCCATCGGTCCCAGAGCACCGGTCCATTGTCCATTCGTCCCATAGAGGTAGGGTCCCAAGTCTCCCGTATAGCCGAACACGGAACCGCCCTGGTTGAACGCATTGGTCGAACTCCAGGTGATACCAGGGCCAAACGTCACGGGTCCGGGCCCAAAGCAAGCGAACGCAGGCGGACCGCAAGGAACCGCGGGTATCGGAACCACGGTACCTCCGGGAATGGAAGTAACTACCGATGCACCCGCTGAAACGGCCATCAACGCTACGGCCACGAGCAGCGAACCCCAGAACCTTCTCATGTTGCAACCCCTTCCTTGGGCAAACCTTTTTCCAGCATCTGAAAAGCATGCCTTGAACGAAACCAGACATTACCACAGGCGTAGCCGCAATCCAACTGCCAAGATGGGACGCTCATAAACATATGAAAATGCGACATAAAGTCCGCGGTCACCACCACCCAAGCTGCAGAACTTTGCAGATAGAGTGGAAAGGGATTGCCTAGCAGTCACCTCAGGCGGCGTGGGACATGAAGAACGGAAGCGCAACGTTTTACGCGATGTGGCTAGCGGAACACCTCACAGCAGACGGGCCGCGTCCTTGGCGAAATAGGTCAGCACAATGGAAGCTCCGGCGCGTTGGATGCAGGTCAACGACTCCAACATCACGCGGTCGTGGTCAATCCAACCATTGATCGCCGCCGCCTTGATCATCGCGTACTCGCCGCTGACCTGGTAGGCGGCAAGGGGAACGTCGAATCGTTCACGTGCTTCGCGCACCACGTCGAGGTAGGGCATCGCGGGCTTGACCATAATCATGTCGGCACCTTCGATCAGGTCCTGCTCGATTTCGCGCATGGCTTCGCGCAAGTTAGCGGGATCCATCTGGTAAGAGCGCCGGTCACCGAAGTGCGGGGCCGAGTCGGCAGCTTCGCGGAAAGGCCCGTAGAAGCCGCTGGCGAATTTCGCGGCGTACGACAGAACGGGAATGTTCTCGTAACCGGCGGCATCAAGCGCGGTGCGGATGGCGTCAACACGGCCATCCATCATGTCGGAGGGAGCGATGATGTCCATGCCCGCCTTGGCCTGCGAGACCGCGGTCTTCGCCAGAAGATCCAGTGACGCGTCGTTCAGGATCTCGTAATCTTCAGCTGCCAGCGATGATATCGCGGCAGACGGTGTTGCGCTGACTTTGACGGCAACTGCTTTCTTGCCCTGCGATTCCAACTCTCGCAAGGTCGCCGACACTTCCTGCCGCATCTTGTCGGTCTCCACGATGCCACAGTGTCCGTGCGACATGTACTCACACAGGCAGACATCGCCCATCAGCAACAGTCCCGGCACTTCGCGCTTGATGGCGCGCGCCGCTCGCTGCACGATGCCGTCCTCGGCCCACGCGCCGGTGGCAATCTCATCTTTGGTTTCAGGCAGTCCGAACAGGATCACACTCGGAATGCCCAGTGCCTTCACCTCGGCGCACTCCTTCACTGCCTCGTCGATGGAGAGGTTGAACACGCCCGGCATGGAACCGATGGCTTTGCGTACACCTTCTCCCGGACAAACAAATAGCGGATACACGAAGCCCTCGGGACTGAGGCGGGTTTCGCGGACAAACGAGCGCATCGCTTCGTTGCGACGCAGGCGGCGGGGGCGATCTATTGGGAATGCCATAACAGAAAATTCTAGCACCATGGGAGTGGTGCGAAGCCGCTAAAAATGCGGGTGGAGAGAGTTCGCTGATTGTGACCGCGGTCACTGACGCGACCCGGCGTGGCTCCGCACGGTTGTCAGCGAGGCGCTGACCAAGTTGGTCATGTGAGGAACGCCGCCGCCCATGCCGCTCCGATCACGATCACCAAGCCGGGAATGATCTGTATGGCGTAATGGCGGCCCCCGGTCGAAATTGCGACAGCTGCCTTGGAGATGGTGTTGGTGGTGAGTCCCGCGAGAATCGGTAGGACGGCGTCCCGGGAGGTGAACTTGCTCGCAGCTACCAGCGACGCGACCGACACCGCCGCGGAGTGAGTATCGGCGAAACCCGCAACCGCCGCCGCCGCCAAAACGCCTGCCTTGCCCAGCCAGGCGTTGAGCGCTGCCGACAAGAACAGCATGACTGCGATCAATCCGGCAAACAAGACTGCGCTCTTGAGGCTGAAAGCCCGTCCTTTTTGCGCTGTGGGTTGGGCCAGCTGGCGCACGCTACGGATCGTCAGCACCCCGCCGTAAACCAGGGCTGCCACTCCCGACGCGATCAGGGGATAGCGCATCTGGAAGAGCGTCGCACGGCTGGTCGCGGCCAGCACCGCGGTCATCTGCAGGATCGTTGCCACTGTAGAAAGCACCGCGCCTGCGACCGCAGCTCTCGCCAGTGCCGGCTCCTGCAACGCACGCGCTCCCATCGCTGCAATGGTCGCGGTGCTCGATACAAATCCCGAAGCCAGCCCTGCGATTGGCAATCCAAAACGTGGGCCCAGCCATCGCACCGCAATGTAGCCGGCGGCACTGATGGTCATCATCAGGATCACAATCTTCCAGATAATGCGCGGATTAATAGCGCCGAACGGTCCGAGATAGCGGTTCGGCATCAAGGGCAGCACCACGAGGGTAGCGGCCGCGAAGATCAGGGCATCAGTCAGCTCGACTTCGCTGATGACGGTGCTAACAAAGTGGTGAAGACGACGGCGGGCGGCCAACAGCACGGTCACGACCACTGCGAGGGCCGATGCCACCGCGGTTTGGGTCTGCGCCAGTCCGCCCAGCAGAACAGTCAGAACCAGCGCGATTTCGGAAGTAAGTCCGGGATCCTGCTCGTGCGTCCGCAGATAGGCTACGGCGCAGAACGCGGCGATCATCGCTGCCATCGTTGCCAGCAGCAGATTGCCGCCGAGAAGCACGCTCACGCCACCCAGGACCGACGCCAGGGCAAATGTA
>DATBZX010000108.1:0-8180 GCA_036512955.1 Terriglobales bacterium | reverse complement strand
ATTGTTTCATCCTGCAAGAAAGCCTTAGCAAGTCGGTTTTTGCCATTTCCAGTTCAAATCGTTCTCACTTCGACCATGCGTTATCATGCTGATCTTCAATGGGTTAGGCTGGCCTTCCGAAATTTTAGCCGGACAGTAGTGACGCCCACTGTTGCCTCTCTTCGGGAAGTCGATCGATGTAGAGCGACCATTGGAGGTCACTCTCAGGTGCCCCAGAATACAACAGTACAGCGAAAGTTGGGCAGTAATTCACTTGTGGAAAGTTATCCGTGCAACCACGCGAGTTGCCTCTATTTACGTGGTTTCGCTGCAAGCACATGTGATCGTTAGCCCTCGCCTTCTTCAAACTGCGCCAAGACCGCACCCCCTCGGCGTTTGACTCCCCACTCCCACTGTTCTAGCCTCGAATACTTGTACTCCCGTCACGAAGTGGCGTTCCTCTGCTGCGCGTTCAGAATGAAAACGACACGGCACTTTCTAAAATTCGCGCTGATTTTTGCCCTCGGCGCATCGGCGCTGGCTGGCACCATGGTGCAGCCGACGCACGCTCCCAAGGCCATGGTGGCCACGGTGCAGGGCGATGCTTCCAATGCCGGCGTCGAAGTGATGAAGGCGGGCGGGAATGCTGTGGATGCCGCGGTAGCCGTCGGATTCGCGCTGGCTGTCACTCATCCCCAGGCCGGCAATATTGGGGGCGGAGGTTTCATGCTGTTTCGCCGTCCAGATGGCGAGGTGCACTTCCTCGATTACCGTGAGAAGGCCCCGTCGAAGGCGACGGCCGACATGTATCTCGACAAGAGCGGCAACGTGATCAAGGACATGAGCACGCTGGGTTACAAGGCGATTGCGGTGCCGGGATCGGTGGCCGGACTGGCATACGCGCAGCAGCATTGGGGCAAGCTGTCGCTCGCGCGGGTGATGGAGCCGGCGATCAGGCTGGCGCGCGTTGGCTTTGTGCTCGACTACTGGACAGCGATGAACCTGCGGGACGAAGACTTGGCGAAGTTTGCCGAGTCGCGGCGGATTTTTCAGCGCGATGGCAACTTCTATCAGCCCGGTGACGTCTTCAAGCAGCCGGAATTAGCGCGCACGCTGGAGCGCATCGCAAAGAACCCGGACGACTTCTACCATGGCGACATGGCGCGGGAACTGGCGGCGGCCATGCAGAAGGGCGGCGGGCTGGTTACTGCCGAGGACCTTGCGGCTTACGAAGTGAAGGAGCGGCAACCCATTCGGGGGACGTATCGCGGCTACGAGGTCATCAGCGCGCCTCCACCGTCATCGGGAGGCGTGGCGCTGGTCGAGATCCTCAACATTCTCGAAGGCTATGACCTGGCCAAGCAGGGGAACCGGACTGGCGCAAGCATTCACCTGACCGCCGAGGCATTTCAGCGGGCGTTCTTCGACCGCACCGAGTTCCTGGGCGATCCCGATTTTTCGAAGATCCCGGTCGCGCAACTGATTGACAAACGATATGGCGCAGCCTGGCGCGACACGATTCCGCTGCGGCGCGCGACGCCGAGCGATGAGGTGAAGCGTCCGGCGATCTTCACCCAGCTTGACCAGTACGCCAGCACGCATCCCCAGCCGCGGTCCATTCGCGAACCGGAACACACCACGCATTATTCGGTGGTCGATCCCGAGGGCAACGCGGTTTCGGTGACGACCACGCTCAACGATAGTTTCGGATCGCATGTGACCGCCGAGGGGCTGGGCTTCCTGATGAACAACGAGATGGACGACTTCGCGGTCAAACAGGGCGTACCCAACATGTACGGGCTGATCCAGGGGCCGGCGAACGCGGTGGGCGCGAATAAGCGTCCGCTGTCGGCGATGACACCGACTATCGTGCTGAAAGACGGCAAACTGTTTCTGGTGCTGGGCTCGCCGGGCGGGCCGACGATCATCACCACCGTGGCCAACGTGCTGATGGGCGTCGTCGATTACGGGCTCAATATCCAGGAAGCAGTGAACGCGGAGCGCTTTCACAACCAGTGGCTGCCCGATCAGATCATGATGGAGCGGTATGGGCTTTCGCCCGACACGGTTAGCATCCTCGAACACATGGGACACAAGGTCAAAAGCGACCGCGACTACTGGGGCGACGCGGAGTGCATCGCCATCGATGAGAAGACTGGCGAACGCCTGGGCGCCAGCGATGGCCGCAACAACGGAAAGGCCGTGGGATTCTGATGCGACGCGCCATGTCAACCCTGGTGTACGCGCGGCGGGAACGGCTGCATCCCGGATTGCTCGACAAGATAGTCTCTGGCGGCGCGGAGGCGATTGAGATTTTCGCGGCTCGCGGCCACTTCAACTACTCCGATCGCCAGCACGTGCGCGAGATCTCCAACTGGTTCCGCAGCACCGGTATTCCGTTTTATTCGATGCATGCTCCCATGCACGGCGACGACGAATGGGGACGAAGTGGGGCTCCGCCGCTGAACATTGCCGCCGTCGAGAAACGCGATCGCATTGCTGCGATGGACGAGATCAAGCGCGCCCTTGAAGTCGCGGAGCAGGCTCCGTTCCAGTTTCTGGTGCAGCACGTCGGCGTCAGCAAAGAAACATCGACGGAGCAGAAGCTGGAATCGGCCATGACGTCGCTGGAACACTTGCGCGCCTTCGCCAAACCGCTGGGAGTACAGATCGTGGTGGAGAACATTCCCAACGACCTCTCGACTCCCGAGAGTCTGGTGGAACTGCTGCGCATTGCGCGCTTCACGGATGTGGGAGTGTGCTTCGACGTGGGACACGCGCACATGGGGCCGGGGATTCCACAGGCCTTCGAAACGCTCAAGCAGTTCATTCGCACCACGCACGTGCACGACAACGATCAGCAACGCGACGAGCATCTGTGGCCGGGGAGTGGCACCATCGACTGGAAAGAAACCCTCGCGCTGTTGCGCACCGCGCCCCAAGTCTCGGCGTTGTTGTTGGAGATCGAGGGCGTCGAGGGCGAGAATGTGGCGGAGAAGATGGCGGAGACGTACACGAAGTTGGAAGTTTAGGGTTGGTCGGATGTAGCAAAGAGCAGATCCCTCGCGGGCTAAAGCCCGCTCGGGATGACAATACTAATGAGCATGAATGGCACGGCTAAAGCCGTGCCCCTTCAAAACAATAGAGCGGGTGCGGCATCCTTCGACTGTGCTTAGGCAGGCTCTGAAGTCGCGCCCTTCAAAGACAGGAGTCATGGAAACATCGACAGCAACTATTTCTACCATTCGCGAAGTCGGTAAACACGAAGGCCAGAGCGTCACGATCCGCGGCTGGCTGTACAACCTGCGCGCCAGCGGCAAGCTGCTGTTCCCGCAGTTCCGCGATGGCAGTGGCGTCATCCAGGGAGTGGTGGCGAAGAATGCCGTCTCGCCTGAACTGTTCGAAGCAATCAAGGGATTGACGCAAGAATCGAGCGTGATCGTCACCGGCACAGTGCGGGCCGATCAGCGCGCTCCCGGTGGATACGAACTCGACGTCTCCGACGCGCAGGTGGTGCAGCGGGTGAACCCCGACGATCCGTATCCCATCACTCCGAAAGAGCATGGCGTCGATTTCCTTATGGAGCATCGTCACTTGTGGATGCGCTCGCCGCGGCAGGCAGCGATCTTGCGGGTGCGGGCCGAGATCATCAAGGCAGCTAGGGACTTCTTGGACGAGCGCGGATTTACGCTCACCGATCCACCGATCCTGACGCCCGCCGCTTGCGAAGGCACTACCACCCTGTTTCCGGTGGACTACTTCGATGAGCAGGCGTACCTCACCCAGTCGGGCCAACTCTACATCGAGGCGACGGCGATGGCGCTAGGCAAGGTGTACAGCTTCGGCCCCACGTTTCGCGCCGAGAAGTCGAAAACGCGCCGCCACCTCACCGAGTTCTGGATGGTAGAGCCCGAGGTCGCCTACGCCACGCTCGACGACCTGATGGTGCTGGCGGAGGAGTTCATCACCTTTATCGTGAAGCGCTGCCTGGAGAAGCGGCGTCCGGAGTTGGAGACTGTTGGCCGCGACATCAGCAAGCTGGAGAAGATCGACGCGCCTTTCCCGCGGCTCAGCTATGACGACGCGGTCAAGATGCTGCAAGAAGCGCACACCAAGGGGTTGATCGAGAACAAATTCGAGTATGGCGGCGATTTTGGCTCGCCCGACGAGACGTATATTTCTTCGCAGTTCGACCGGCCGGTAATCGTGAATCGCTATCCCGCAGTGGTGAAGGCGTTCTACATGGAGCCGGATCCCGAACGGCCTGACCTGGCATTGTGCATGGATTTACTCGCTCCCGAGGGCTACGGCGAAGTCATCGGAGGCTCGCAGCGTATTGGGTCCTACGAATTGCTGCTGGAGCGGATTCGTCAGCACGAACTGCCGGAAGAAGCTTTCCGGTGGTACCTTGACTTGCGCAAGTTTGGCGGGGTCCCGCACAGCGGCTTCGGCATGGGCATCGAGCGCGCAGTGGCGTGGATCTGCGGTTTGGATCACGTGCGCGAGACCATTCCGTTCGCGCGCACACTGCACCGTTTGTATCCGTAGCGGTGCGCGTGACAGAATGCTTGCGCCACGCGGTGACACGAGTTCATCTGAAAGACAACACATATGGCAACCAGTCCAGCCACCAAACCGCTGCAGCACGTTGACGTACCCAGGCAGATTCGCATCATCGGCGTTCCGCTTGACCTCGGCCAGTCGCGCCGCGGCGTCGACATGGGACCTTCGGCCGTCCGCGTCGCCGGTCTGGAGAGCAAGCTCGAAGAACTCGGCTACGTTGTGACGGACGGTGGGAACGTTTCCGTCGCGGTACTGGAGACGCGGCCGGAAGGCGATCCGCGCGCCAAGTACCTGACCGAGATCACGGAAACCTGTTCCAAGGAAGCCGAGTTGGTGATGAAGGCACTGGAGGCGGGCCGGATTCCGATCGTGCTCGGAGGGGACCACTCCATCGCCGCGGGCACCGTGTCGGGCGTGGCCGAGTTCTATCGTCGCCAGAACCAGAAGGTCGGCCTCATCTGGATTGATGCGCACAGCGACATCAACACTCCTGACAGCTCTCCGAGCGGCAATGTGCATGGCATGCCGCTGGGCGCGATCATGGGAATGTTCGATTCGCCGCTCACCAACATTTACGGATTCAGCCCGAAGGTAAAGCCTGACAACTGCGTGCTGGTTGGCATCCGCGACGTGGACAGCCACGAGCGCGACAACATCAAGCGCTCGGGCGTGCACGTCTTCACCATGCGCGACATCGACGAGCGCGGCATGCGCACCGTCATGGAAGAAGCACTTCGCCTCGCCGGACGCGGCACCGTGGGCTATCACGTCTCGCTCGACATGGACTGGATCGATCCGGAGGACGCGCCGGGCGTGGGAACTCCGGTGTGGGGCGGCGCGACCTATCGCGAAGGCCACCTGGCGATGGAGATCATTGCCGACCACGGGCGCATGTTGAGTTTCGAAATCGTCGAGGTGAATCCGGTACTCGACGAGCGCAACCAGACGGCCGAGCTGGCGGTGGAGCTGGCGCTGTCGGCGTTCGGAAAGAAGATCCTGTAGCGGCCTGATTTTTCCGTTGCTGCGACTTGTTAAACATGTTTAACATCTAATTGCAGGAGGGATTTTATGTTAGGCATTCGCCTGGAACCCGATCTCGAAAAGCGGCTGGAGAAGCTGGCCAAGCAAACCGGGCGCAGCAAGAGCTACTACGCCAGGCTGGCCATCCAGCAATTCCTCGAAGACCGTGAGGACTACCTGTTGGGAATTGCCGCCCTCGAACGCAAGGAGCCGAGGATCCCACTGGAAGAGTTGGAGCGCCAACTTGGCCTGGAAGGTTGAGTTCCAGAAGTCAGCGGCGAAGCAACTACGCGCGTTGGACCGTCCTATTCAACAGCGCATTCTCACTTACTTCCGTACGCGTGTACTGGCCGCAGATGACCCGCGCCAACTGGGCAAGGCTTTGAGCGGCGACAAGGGCGGTCTGTGGCGATACCGCATCGGGGACTACCGCGCAATCTGCAAACTGGAAGACGAGCGGTTGGTAGTTCTGGTGCTGGAACTCGTTCACCGCAGTGAGGATTATCGTTGACGGACGTTCTCAAGAAGCTTTTCGAGTATCACTTTCACGCGCCGGCGACACAGGTGTGCCCGCTGCAGGGAAATCTCGGCGGCTCGGGCCGCAATATCATCCGACTGGCCAACGATCACGACTCGGCGATCGGGATCTTGCACGGCGTGCGCGAAGAGAACGTTGCATTTATCGAATTCTCTCGTTGTTTTCGCGGCCACGGACTTCCGGTGCCGGAAATCTATGCGGAAGACTTAAGCCACGGCGCATATCTGGAGCAGGACCTCGGCGACATCACGCTGTATGAGTTTCTGTCGCAGAATCGCAACGGAGAAGAAATCGCTCCCGAGGTAATCGACGCGTATCGCAAAGTTGTGGAGATTCTGCCGCGCTTCCAGGTCGAAGCGCGCCACGATATCAACTACAAGGTCTGCTACCCGCGGAACAGTTTCGATCGGCAGTCCATCGCCTGGGACCTGAATTATTTCAAGTACTACTTCCTGCGCCTGGCGGGAGTTCCCTTCAACGAGCAGGCGCTGGAAAACGATTTCGCGCGATTGACGAAGTTCCTGCTGGAAGCGGACCGCGATTACTTTCTGTATCGCGACTTCCAATCACGCAACGTGATGCTGGTGGAGGGCAGCCCCTTCTTCGTGGACTACCAGGGCGGACGCAAGGGCGCGCTGCAATATGACATCGCTTCCCTGCTGTTCGATTCCAAGGCGGACTTGCCGCCGCAGCTGCGCCACGAACTGCTCGATCACTATCTCGACTCGCTTGCCAGGTTCATTCCGCTCGACCGCGAAGCGTTTCTGCGTCACTACTACGCTTACGTTTACGTTCGCATGATGCAGGCGCTGGGCGCGTACGGCTTTCGCGGCTATTACGAACGCAAGCCGCACTTCCTGCAGAGCGTGCCCTACGCGCTGAAGAACATCCGCTGGTTGCTGCACAATGCGACGCTGCCCATCAGACTGCCTGCGCTGATGGCAGCCTTCACCAGCATGCTGGCCTCGGAGACGCTGCAGGAAATTGCCACCCCGTCCGACAACCTCACGGTACGAATCATGAGCTTTTCCTTTCACCGCGGCATGCCGAAAGATGACTCGGGTCATGGCGGCGGATTCGTGTTCGACGCACGCAGCTTGCCGAATCCCGGACGCGAAGAGTACTTTAAGCCGCTCACCGGCAAGGATGCGCCGGTCGCTGAGTATCTGAACCAGCACGAGAGCGTCCGCCAGTACCTCGCCGATGTGTTCTCGCTGGTTGACGCCAGCGTTCGTAACTACCAAGAGCGTGGATTCAAGAACCTGGTAGTGTCGTTCGGATGCACCGGAGGCCAGCATCGCTCGGTGTACCTGGCCGAGCAGTTGGCGAAGCACTTGCGTGGCCGCGACGGCCTCGACGTGGCGCTGCAGCATCGCGAACTCGAAGGCTCCGGCCGATGAAGGCGATGGTGCTGGCTGCGGGTCTGGGCACACGGTTGCGTCCGCTCACCGATGATCGTCCCAAGGCGTTGGTGGAAATCGAGGGCCGCACGTTGCTGGAGATCGCGCTCACGCGCCTGCGCGGATTTGGCATTCGCGAGGTCATCGTCAACGTTCATCACTTCGCTGACATGGTGATTGAGTATCTCAAGGCAAGGCAGAATTTCGGCATGCGGATTGAAGTTTCGCGTGAGGACGTCCTGCTCGATACCGGCGGTGGATTGAAGCAAGCCGCGTGGTTCTTCCTGGAGGATTCGCCAGAGCGAGATCGGCCGTTCTTGCTGCACAACGTGGATGTGCTGAGCACGATTGATTTCGCGGCCATGGTTCAATCTCACATCGCTCATCAGGCGCTGGCCACGCTGGCGGTGCAGGATCGGGAGAGCTCGCGCTACCTGATGTTCGACCCGCAACTCCAGCTTTGCGGGCGGCGCTTCGAGCGCGAAGACCGCACCGAGTTGGCGCGGCCGGCGCAGTCGCTCCAGGCGCTGGCGTTCTCTGGCATCCATGTCATCTCCTCGCGACTGCTGACGCTGATGACGCAAGAAGGGCCGTTTTCGATCATCGATGCGTATCTGCGGCTCGCCGCTAGCGGGGAGAAGTTGATTGCGTTTCGTGCGGATGGGTCTTACTGGCGCGAT
>DATBZX010000107.1:0-13088 GCA_036512955.1 Terriglobales bacterium | reverse complement strand
CCAACGCAGTAGCTACAAGAAAATCAATCATTGTCCTATCCGAAGGAGACTTCAGCGTTTGCGCAGATCTTTGACGATTTCGCGGGCAGCGTTGGCGCCTGATCCGCCCGTCAGTCCATTGCCGGGATGCGTGCCGGAGCCGCATAAATGGAGGCCTGGGACGGGCATACGGTATTGCGCCCAATCGAGCAACGGACGCATGGTGAAGAGCTGGTCTAACGCCAGTTCACCATGGAAGATGTGTCCGCCGGTGAGGCCGTAGGTCTGCTCCAAGTCCTTGGGCGTTATGACCTCGCCAGCCTCGATCTTGCCGGGCAGGTCCGGAGCGTACTCCGCGAGAGTGTTGATGACCACATCGCCTAACGCCTCGCGCTGCGAATCCCAGTCTGTGTTGCGCAACTTGTACGGGGCGTACTGCATATAAATCGACATCACGTGCTTTCCTGCGGGTGCGAGCGAGGGATCCTGCAGCGTCGGAATCGTCGCCTCGAGGTAGGGATGCGGGGAAAACTCGCCGTACTTCGAAGCGTCAAAAGCGCGTTCCAGGTAATCCACATCGGGCGAGACTTGGATGCGGCCGCCAAGCAGCGTCCCTGCGTTTCCATTCACGCCGCTAAACGTTGGCAATTCGCTGAGCGCAAGGTTCACTTTGGCGACGGTTCCCTGCATGCGGTAGTGCTGTAATCGCTGCAAAAAGCTGGGTGCAAGATGCTGCGGGTCCATCATGCCGAGCAGCGTGCGTTTCGGATCGGCATTGGAGACAACCGCACGCGCTTCAATCTCGTCGCCGTTGCTTAGCACGACGCCCACGGCCTTGCCGTCTTTAACCGTGATTTGCGCGACCTCGGCCGAGGTGCGGATTTCGACGCCAGCGGCTTGCACCGCGATCGCCATCGCGGTGGTGAGTGCGCCGGTTCCACCCATGACGTAGTTGGCACCACCAGCTGGATTACCGTCAGAGGCAGCCCGCAACAGCAACGCAGCACTTGATCCTGCTGACCACGGACCCAGAAACGTGCCGAAGATCCCCTGTGCCGCGATGGTTCCGCGCAGCAATTCATTCTCGAACCACTCCGCCACCAAGTCCGCTACCGCCATAGGGGCCCAACGAAACAGCCGATACAAATCCTTGTCGCTCAGGCCGCGAATCTTGCGACCCGTCTTGAGCAAATCCCAGACATTGCTCGACGCCGGATCATCAATGTCGGGCGGCGTCATCTTCATCAAGTGATCGATGACCACCGCGATGTTGGCCAGCGCCTTCTGGAATTCCGCATAGTTGGCCGCGTCCTTAGTCGAAAACTTCGCAATCTCCTGCTGTGACCTGCCACTGTCGGAGTACAGCGCCAGGTGATGCCCCGACGGTGACAGCGACAGCACGCTGACCTCGGGGGCGTACGTCCTGAGGCCGTGGCTCGCCAACTTCATGTCGGAGACAATATCCGCGCGCACCGGTCCGGTGGCGTGCGCCAGCGTCGAACAGCGGAAGCCGGGATGAAACTCCTGGGTGATCGCGCATCCGCCCGTTTGCGGCCTGCGTTCGAGGATGAGCGGCTTCAGCCCAGCCTTGGCAAGATAGAAACCGGCGATCAATCCGTTGTGTCCACCACCGATGATGACGACGTCCCGAGTCTCCGCCATGGCCTACTTGCTTCCCTTCGAGTGTTTCAGGATTTCCTGCGCCGCCAGCCTTCCGTTCGCGCCCATGATCCCGCCGCCCGGATGCGTGGCCGATCCGCACATCCACAGGTTCTTGATGGGCGTCTTGTATTGCGCGTATCCCGGCACCGGACGCAGGAAGAACAACTGCTCCAGCGTGAGCTCACCCTGGAAGATGTTGCCCTCGGTCAGTCCAAATTCGCGTTCCAGATCGAGCGGCGTGACCACCTGGCGGCCAACGACGATGTCCTTGATATTGGGCGCGAATTCAGCGATGGTGTTGATCACGTTGTCGCCAAACTCTTCCTTCTTCTCGTCCCAGGTGCCCTCTTTCAGCTTGTACGGAGCGTACTGCACAAAGCACGACATCACATGTTTGCCCGGAGGCGCGATCGACGGATCGGTCAGGCTGGGAATTACCATGTCGATGTAAGGCCGACGCGAAAAACGCCCATACTTGGCGTCATCGTAGGCGCGTTCCATGTAGTCGACACTGGGCGAAATCGAAATTGCGCCGCGCAGATGCTTCCCTTCTCCGGGCATGCAGGTGAAGTTTGGCAGCGCATCGAGCGCCAGGTTTACTTTGCCCGAGGACCCGCGATACTTGTAGCGCTGCACTTCCTGGCGAAAGTCATCCGGCAAATGCTTGGCGTCGATCATCTTAAGGAAAGTCAGGTTCGGATCGACACTGGATGAAATGATGGGAGCGTAATACTCATCGCCGGTGGTCGTGGCGACTCCGATTGCCTTCCCATCCTTGACCAGGATTTGCGCAATCGCCACCTGGGTCTTGATTTCCACTCCAGCTTCGCGAGCAGCGTCCGCGATTGAATTCGAAATCGCACCGGTACCTCCGCGCGCGAAGCCCCACGCGCGAAATGCGCCATCGATCTCGCCCATGTAGTGGTGCAGCAGCACGTATGCGGTTCCTGGCGATCGCACGCCGAGAAAGGTTCCGATGATTCCTGACGCAGACATCGTCGCCTTGAGCACGTCGGTCTCGAACCACTGGTCGAGAAAATCGATCGCGCTCATGGTCATGAGCTGAACCTGGTTGTATTTGTCTTCGCCGCTCAGGTCCTGGAAGCGGCGGCCCAGGAACAACAGCTTCATCAGGTCCTTGGGATTCAGCGTGGTCGGATCGGGCGGAACCATGGCGAGGATCGGCTTTACGAAACGACACATCTGGAGCATCGCCTTGCCGAATTCCTCGTAGGCTTCCGCGTCGAACTTCGAGCGGCGCGCAATCTCGCGACGCGTCATGCCGTGATCGTTGACCCGCCACAGGTAGTCGCCATTGGGCATGGGCGTGAAGGTTCCGTCCAGAGGCAGGATCTCGAGACCATGGCGCGGCAGATCGAGTTCGCGAATGATCTCCGGCCGCAGCAGCGACACCACATACGAGCACACCGAGAACTTGAAGCCGGGAAAAATCTCCTCGGTTACGGCTGCTCCGCCCAGCACGTGCCGCCGTTCCAGGACAAGAACTTTCTTCCCTGCTCTCGCCAAATAGGCGGCGTTGACCAGGCCGTTGTGCCCGCCGCCGATCACGATGGCGTCGTATTTTCCGGATGAGTTGGAGGCCATGGGTTCCTTGCGATCAGAATGCAATATCGAATGAAAGCAGCGCCATTCTAAATGGCGCGCATCGGATTTGTCTGTGCGATCGCGGCTGAATCTTACGCAATCGATTCATGTGCGTGTGTCCTTGCCGCAGGCGCTGGCGCGCCGCTATAATCCGCGCTGACCTACCAATATGAGGTAGCTAAGTGCCTATCGGTACCGCGGTTCACGAAAGAACGTTTCCACTCTGCCAGAGCCTCAACTACCGTGAATGGTCGGGCTTCTACGCCGTCAGCGTTTACGAGACGCATCATGAGCACGAATACAACGCCATTCGCAACGCGGCGGCCCTCATCGACGTCACGCCGTTGTACAAGTACCTGATCACGGGGCGCGACGCCACCCGCTTCGTCAATCGCCTGCTGGCGCGCGACATCAACAAGGTCGCCGTCAACCAGGTCATTTACTGCTGCTGGTGCGATGAGGACGGCAAGGTCATTGACGACGGCACCATCACGCGGCTCGAAGAAAACCGCTATCGCTGGACCGCCGCCGATCCCAATCTGCGCTGGTTTCGCCAGAACTCCATCGGGTTCGAAGTGCAGATTGAGGACATCACCGAACAACTTGCAGCGCTCGCGCTGCAGGGCCCGACATCGGGGAAACTCCTGAAATCCGTGGCCGAGGCCGACATCGAGAATTTGAAGTACTTCCGCAAGACGAGCGGCAAAATCGCGGGTGTGGACGTCGACATTTCGCGCACCGGTTATACCGGCGACTTGGGCTACGAAATCTGGATTCCGTGGCTGGACGCGGTGAAGGTGTGGGACGCGCTAATGGATGTGGGACGGGGCTTCGATATTCATCCCACAGGAATGCTGGCGCTCGATGTCGCTCGCATCGAGGCTGGGCTCATCCTCGCAGACGTCGATTACGTAAGCAGCAAGAAATCGTTGATCCCCTCGCAAAAGTACACGCCATCGGAAATCGGTCTGGGCAAGCTGGTCCATCTCGACAAAGATAATTTCATCGGAAAGCAGGCTTTGCTTGAAGAGAAGAAGCGCGGCCCTGAGCGTCTGCTGGTGGGATTAGAGATCGACTGGAATGAATTCGAGGGGCTTTGCGATGCAGCTGGACTGCCTCCGCAAACTCCCGCCACGGCTTCGCGGGTTCACGTGCCGATCTATCGGGGACGCGATCAGGTGGGCAAGGCGACCTCGACCACTTGGTCACCGCTGCTTAAGCAGTTAATCGCACTAGCAAGCGTCGAGCCTCATTGCGCTCAGCCAGGGACCAAAGTTCAAATCGAGATTACAGTGGAAGCAGTGCGTCATCGCGTCACGGCTACTGTACGACAACTGCCATTTTTCAATCCGGCGCGCAAGACGAAAACGCCCGTATAGGAGCGACGGCAATCTCAGTAAACACACTCCGGCCAAGTGCCACCAGCAGTCGCCTTAGCTTGCGTTGGCCAGGATCGCGAGTTTCGTCCTGAAGAACGCTTCGCAAAAAGCAAAACCGCCGAAAAGGGCGGCTGGGATTCGAGACAGCTAAGTCTTATCGGCGGGTGATCGCGGTTGCCTTCTCTCCCGCGTGGCGATGGTAGAGAAGCCGTTCGACCGTGTGATCCATGCTGTCCAGAAGGCTCACAGCCGGGGGGGTATTGCGCGCGTCGTCCAAAGCAAGGTCCCATTTCTGTGAGGCTGGCACAGCTACCTTCGCATCGCTGCGTTCTTTCGCTGGTAGTGCCGTATATGCCAGCCAAACCAGCATTGACACGGTGTACGCACCTGCACTGATTCTGCCAAGCACGAGCTTCGAAAGCATGGTGTGATGAGACATGGCGGTCAGAACTAGCATGTTCACAGCCGCAAAGAAGCCAAATCCCACCGCAATTCCGAACAGCACGTTGCGCCTTGAAATACCCAAATAATCGCTGAACAACAACATGAAGAACACAAGTCCGCATTGCATCATGCGCACGGTTCTATCAACCAGCAAAATAGCGTTCGTGGCGTTGTCCATCTGGTTCCCCTGCCACGACGTAATCGCCCCCATCCCGGCCACCAGCACCACCACTAGGGCACACCAGCGGAAGAGAATAACGCTTAAATCCCGAAGTGCCTCATACGGCCGAAATGCATCCTTGAAAATCTCCTGCAACACCGCGAAGGTGACGATGATGCTGAGTGCGCTGCAGGTCCAGTAAACCCAGTAATAGTTGACCCAGTTGCGGAGCGAGAACTCCACCGCAAACGTCACCACCTGGAAAACAGCGTAGTTGAAGAAGAATGGGAATTGCCGATGCAGACCGCGCTTATACATCGACGCGACGACCGCAGTCATCAGGACGGGCGTGACAAACCACAGAATCAGGTCAATCGTGTATAGCCGCATGGTGGCATGTCAATGGTATCGCCGATGACCATGCGAAACAAGCGTTAATATTCAAAATACTGCGCAATTCAGAATGGCTTTTCAACTAATCTGCCATTAATTTCGTTCTGCCGGCGAAAATCGACCATCTGGCCAACAGCACCTAACACCATTAGGACATCTAAGTCTTCGTTTCTAGGCCTTTCCCGACCAATTACGCTGATTCAATCTCTAAACTTAAGCCGTAATTAGCCATCTGCCGCAACGTGTCGTCCGGCCCGCAGTTCGCTCCCGGCCGACATGTCGGGATCGGTCCCGTCCCGTCGCCCGCTATCTGCCGCAACGTGTCATCCGGCCCGCAGTTCGCTCCCGGCCGGCATGTCGGGATCGGTCCCGTCCCGTCGCCCGCTCGCAAGTTGAGTCTCACTTGGGCGCGCCCAGGTTGCATATCCGCGGCTCCAACTGCCAAGGTCATTACAACGAGTACTAGAGTAGCTGCAAAGAAAAACCTTTTCATGATGTCCTCTCCTTAGTCACACGCGACTAGATTTGTGGGTTACTTGGCGATCGGTGTTCCCTCGCCTGGCTCGATTGCGGGCGAAGGCACCTGAGGAATGGGCGCCGAACTTTCGCCAACGATGACGATCATTCCAGTTGTGGTATTCGCGGTTGCGCCGCTGGCAGCCGAAATCGCGCCAGCCAGCATCAAGCTTGCAAGAGCTCCAATGAACGCCTTTTTCACGGTTCAAACTCTCCTTCGACGAATTTCTCTGCGCGAGCAAAATGCTCTCAGAGCCTTCCGGTTAAGACAAAATCTCTTTACACTACAATCCAAGAAAGCGAGCAGAAGTCCGAGTGCGTATTGGGTATTAACCAGTAACCAATAGCTAGCATTAAGCCTGCGCACATCGGGCGCGCTTCAAATGAAAATGACACAAAATCGACGAAGCCCGCCCAATTGAGAGGGGCGGCAAACCCTATTCCCTCTTTTCGCATTATAGAGATCAAGCTGGAAAGGCCTCCTGTAATTCTTCCGTGCTCGGACAGCACCGAGGTACATGTACTTACAAGCAGCCGGATAGTTACTAATTATTCAGCAAACGCGATTGAATGATACTTTTGTGCTGGTCCATAATCGGAGAGTCCGGGAGCTTCGCATGCGAATTGAGTGCAATACTGCAACCGACAAGGACTCTGGCGGTCCCACCAGCTCCAGTCGTGAGACATCTCGTCACCAATATTACGCTGCGGAAGTCTGTCCAAACTGTTCGACAATGCTGCACATAAGTCCTCGGCACTTCAGGAGCGGATCCGCGTGCTGCAAGTGCGGGACAGTGTGTTTCCGAGAGGGCGCGATTCTGCTCGCGTTCCGCGCAGGAATCGTTTGGTTCGTGTAACTTGACTCCAGCAGCTATCTAATCCCAAGGAGGACGAAATGAAACGCACAGGCAGCGCCCACTGGGCGGGCGGATTGAAGGATGGAAAAGGCGCGGTCTCCACGCCCAGCGGTGTCCTTACAAACACCCAATACTCGTTTATTACTCGGTTCGAAAACGGCATCGGCACGAACCCTGAGGAACTTATCGCTGCCGCGCATGCCGGATGTTTCAGCATGGCCCTGTCCGCTCAACTCGGCAACGTCGGAATGACGGCGGAAAGCATCGACACCACTGCGACGGTCACATTAGACAAGACCGACGACGGATTCTCCATTACTTCCTCGCACCTCGATGTTACCGTCAAGATTCCTGGTGCCGACAAGGAAAAATTCGAGGAAGCTGCCAAGGCCGCGGAAACTGGCTGCCCGGTTTCGCGTGTTCTGAATGCAAAGATCACGATGGATGCTAAGCTGATTTCCTGAACGCGCCAGCACTCTTCCTGATTTATTTCTACAGCTCCCGCCGCAACACGGTCCGGACTCAGCTGCCTGGCCCAAAGCCAGGCAGCCTTCTGAGAGCGCATGGGCGTGACCACCAGTTCCTTATGGTGCGGCCGCGGAATAGTCGCGTCCTTGCTCGAAGGAAGAGGCACGGAGTTGCAACGGCGTCAATCTGTCGGTTGAAATCACTCACCTGGAGTTTTGCTGATTGATTCAGTCACTGCAGTCACTACCACCGGCTTGCAGTACCCCACAGGCCCCGCACATATCACTATGGCTTATAGTTCGCGTAACAAATTCAAACCGATAGGGTCTAAGGATTTGTGGGGCCTTGCGAGCGGAGAATCTCGCGGATTGTACGGTTGATTCCGGCCGCTTCCTGAGCGGCCGTGTCGATCATCTGGAGCCACTTCTGGTTGTTGTCATCGAGTTCGGACTGCGCCATTAGGTACGAGGCTTGCATCACGGTTTCGATCGCATTGCTCAAATCATGCGCCAAGATGCGGAGCCGCGTTATCGTGTCGTTCGACATCTTGTTGGAGTCATGTTCCATCGGAGACGGGGCACTGCCTTGCCTGCAACCTTGCCGATTCTCGAAGTCTTGTGACGCGCGATGGATTGCGTCATTGCCGGCCCGACGGCCGGCGACTGAGTCTTACCTCGGAAACCTTAGCACAAACGGCGGACGGAATCTGCCGTTGCCGGGCTGCCCAGTTTGCATGCGTGCCTCCGGATCCACGCTGAGGGTAGATTGCAGGCACTCCCCAACGGCAACAGACTCAGCTTGGTTACACTTTTGCCGGGTGCGTAATACTGATATGATGCCCCCATCGCCACGCTCGTTACGAGCGTATCAATGGTAAAAGTCCGCCTAAAAACTAAGCTGGTGCTGGCAATCAGTGGCATGGTGTTCGTGCTGGTGGCGGTCTTTTGCTATATCTACGTATCGCACCGCGTTCGGCAGAGTACGACGGAAGCCAACGATAGGGCCAGTTTCGTGGCTAAGGAGATTCAGGAGAGCGCGCGCGAAGCAACCCAAATTGATCTCCGCGAACTCAACGTGAATCTGGATGATCCTGATCTGGTCCGGGCAGCATTGGAGAGTCGGTTGCAGCATGACAAGGGACTCGACACGCTGCTGCAGACTATCTTGGCGTATTCAAGAACCACGTACGACGCCGGTATCGCTGATGTGAATGGCCGTGCCATCGTACACACCGATTCCGCAGTGGTCGGGTCGCAACTCGAGCGACGCGCAAACTTCGTCGACGTTGTCTCCGCCAACGTTGTTCGCCAGCTTCAAATCATCTACGGCCCCCCCCGGGTTTACGACGTTTACCTTCCCATTCAAAGTGGCGAGGGCCAGCGGTTCGGGAACATCCGCGTGGGAATCTCCACGGTATTCCTGCAAAGCGAGGTGAAGCCGCAATTAACTCGTGTGATGACTTATTCGGCGCTGGCGATTCTGCTTGCGCTGGCGCTGGCTGCGGGTGTGTCCAACATAGCGCTGCGTCCACTCGAAGCCATTGGGCGAAGGCTGGACCAGATGACTGCGGAGGTACCCGACACTCAACCTCAGCCCAATCCCGGGCGTACCGATGAATACAGCATGGTCAATACCAAGATCGACCGTCTTGGCCGCCAAATTCGCGATGTCAAGGAGGTCTTTAGCGCCCTGAAGGGGAACCTTGACCAGATCATGACTACCCTGCAGGACGGTCTGGTCCTGTTCACCAGCGATACCCATGTCGTACTTGTCAGTTCCTCGGCCGAGCGTTTTATCGGCCTTGCTCGAGAAGACATTCTGGGGAAGACTGTCGAAGAGATCTTTACCGACGCATCCATGCTCGGCCGCATCGTGCTCGATGCTTTCGCGCTGCATCGGGCATTACCGCAGCGGGAAATAGAACTTGAAAATGGACGCCGCATTCAAATTGCACTCGACTTCATTGCGGAGCGGGGCGAGCGCATTGGCGCGCTGCTGCAGATGCGCGATGCCGAGTCCGTCCGCCGCATTGAAAACGAACTCGAACTCTCGCGCCGACTGGCTGCCATCGGCCGCCTCACTTCCGGAGTTGCGCACGAGGTGAAGAACCCGATCAATGCGATCGTCGTGCATCTGGAACTGTTGCGCGAGAAGATGCGCCAGATCGATCCCGACACGCGCCGGCACGTGGACATCATCGGCAGTGAAATTCATCGTCTCGATCGTGTTGTTGAAACCCTTGTGGACTTTAATCGACCCGTGGAACTTCGCTTGTCGTCGTTCGATTTGCGACGCCTGGTGGACGAAGTAGTCATGCTGGCTTCGCCTGAAGCAGCACTGCTTGGAGTCAAAGTTGAAACTCATCTTGGGTCCGACGCATTACCGGTCAAGGCCGATAGCGACCTGGTCAAGCAGGCCCTATTGAACGTTGTCCTGAACGGCGTGCAGGCGATGGCTCACGGCGGGGTGTTGACGATTAGCGCCCGTCGCGACGATGCTGCTGCTTCCATCGAAGTCCGGGACCAAGGAGTTGGGATTCCTCCGGAAATTCGCGACAAGATATTCAATCTCTACTTTACAACCAAAAAATCGGGCAGCGGCATCGGTCTGGCCATGAGCTACCGCGTGTTACAGATGCACGGCGGCTCGCTCGACTTCAGCACGGAGATTGGAGTGGGAACGACGTTTCGGCTTTTCTTCCCGCTCGCAAGTCCACAAGCTAAAGAAAACAAGGAGGTTGTGGCAAGCACCTGAGATCTTGGCCAGGCACCGACGAAGAGGCGTTGGGAATGGAGCCCACGACATTTTGACATTCGTGAATATGATGAAAGAATTGAGCTAGCTGACTGGCCATTGGGCATCGACCGAACATACGAGCACAATTTCAGCATGACTGTCCGGCGCAAATTCGTCACTTCGCTTCTCGTTCTGGCTTTGCTTTTTACCGAAGCCTGCAACAAGAAGAAGCCTGTACTACCTCCTCACGCTATGGCACCTACCATCGCCGTAGAACTGCCGGACGAAATCCCGGAGAATCCCGAGACGCCAACTCCTGAAGTGGTTCAGGCACAGGTTGAGCCGCCTCCGGTAAAGACGAAACCAAAGAAGGCTCCCAAAACCGCGGCAAAGAAGACCACCGCTCCCCCTGCTAGCGTCCCGGTTGCTGCGCCCACGCCGCCTGCGCCAGCAACCAACAATCAGACGGTTGCCAGCTTGCGGCCTCCCCGCAATGCGGGCGCGGAACTCCCTCCTGACACGGCTATCGCTGCCGCCATGCCGAGCCGAATTGTCACCGAGCAGAAGGAGAAGACCTCTCAGATCGTCGATGCCACGGAGAACAGCCTGAAGAACCTCACTCGTCAGCTCACCGATGAAGAGAAGGCCATGAAGAGCCAAATCCAGTCATACCTCCAGCAATCGCGAAAGGCTACGACCGACGGCGACTTCGAGAGGGCTTTCAATCTCGCCAACAAGGCGCAACTGCTCGCCGACGCTCTCGTCAAGAAATAATCCGCCTCCCGACCTGTCCTTTTCCAAATCACTTTATCTAAATAGGCGCTCTTCCAGCGGTGTCCTCTCACCCACGCATGAGCACAAACAAATCCCGGACCATTCTCGGTCCGGGACTTATAACCCTGCGAATAGTCATTCGCAGCGGGATGTTACTTCTTCTTTGCCGGTCCGGCGGCGCTCACCTTGGCCAGCATTTCTTTCGCAGGTCCCTGATAGGGACCACTGATCGCTGCGGCCTTCTCCAGGGCCGCCACTGCGTCGGCTTTGTGGTTTTGCTTGGCGTACGCGTAGCCAAGGAAGTAGAGAGCTGGCTGCTGATCCTGAGGTTCGCCCTGCAGCAGGCTCGCCGCGGTTTTGAGGTCGGCAACGGCGGGCACCAATTTCTCCTGGTTGAGTTCGGCGCGGCCTAGAGTGGTGTAGGCCAGTCCGGCATAGGACTTCTTGGTCTTCTCCGCGCTCGCCGCGTTCGGGCCGACAAGCGTGATCACTTTGTTGGCGTAGGTTGCCGCCTTGGCTGCTTCCTTAGGATCGCCGGCGTAGGCGTCAGCCATCATCAACAGCGTGGGAATGCTGTCCGGATTCGTCGTCAGTGTCTTTTCACCGTAGGCGAGCAGGCGTTGCGGCTGATTCAATTGACGCAGGCTGTACAACGCCAGCTGGGTGATTTGATCTTCGAACTTCGACTTGGGAAACGCCGGGGTAAACTTCTCGATTTCGCTCATTCGCTTGTTGGGATCCTGCTCGGACACGATGGCGTTGTAAGCGGAAGTCTCCAGGACGTCATACGCATTGCGTGCCGAATTCTCTTCGTTGCCGATCTGCGTCTTCCAATCCGCATCGGCGCCGTCTGCCGGCTTGGTCTGCTTGGCGATCGAATGGAACACGCTTGCGCCCTGCACTGCGTAGTCCACTACCTTGCCGTTGTCTTTCATGGCCTGCGCCACACCAGCCTGCGACACGATGATGTCAAGGTTGTTGGGATACGCTTCGACCGCTTTGTTGCCGAACTCCACCGCCTTGGCCGTGTCACCAGCAGCAAGATATTGCTGCGACAGTTGCCACTCCGCATAGGCCATAGCCGGCTTATTGTCGGCGTACTTTGACAGGAAGTCCTGGTACGCTGCGATCCGCTTCTGAGCGTCGGATTCGGCCGCGATTGCGGACAGATCTTTGTCCTCAGGAGTGCCAGCGGGAATCACGATAGCGGTGTTCTGCGACCAGGCGGAGAGCGAGAATAGCAGCAAGCAAACAGGAATCAAGAGTTGGCGATGTATGACGCTCATTATGCACCTCGAAGGATGTGCGGGACAGGAGCGAAAAACAAAATAACAGCGGAGTGCGACGCGAAGCTGCCCGCAATTTTGATTCGCAGGGAATCCTACTGCTTTTGCGAGTTGGGCGCTATGAGGTATCGCACAGGGCTGAGTGAGATCAACGAGAGCCGGTCGTGACGCGCCAGTTCTGTGACTACTTCCGCCCTTCGCGCTTCTGCGCCACCACCAGGCCGCGTGGCGTGGGCAGCATCACCATCGAGATCAGGCCATCGTGCTCCATTTTCAGCGCAGCGTCGCGCACCTGCTTCAAGTGCGAGCTGGCATCGTGCATCAGGATCAAACCGAACGGCGAAATCTGCGGCAGGAAGCGCCGCACCTCCTGCTCGCGAATGGGCATGTCGCTATCGCTGAAGAACAGATCGATGGTGCCATCCACCTTCATTTCGAGACTCGACTCATTGCGCAGGTCGATGAGATCGTTGAGCTTGGACGCCGCAAACTTTTCTTTCGCCGTCTCGTAAACCTTGGAATCGTATTCGCAGGTGATGATTCGTCCGAAGCCGTTCATGCGCATCGCCTCGGCGATCCACAGGGTGCTGACGCCCATGAATGTTCCGGTCTCGACCACCAGTTGCGGCTTGATGGTCGTCACCAGCGTGCGCAAAAACTCCAGCACCTCGACTTCGGCGGTCATGGAGTCGTACATGCTCCAGCGCTCCGGGTGTGGGCACTCCGGCGTCGCGCGGTGGTACTCGGGAACCAGGTTGCCGGCGCGCTCCTGGGCCTCGCGCATGATGCGGTGTTCCTGCTTTTCTTTCTTTCTGAACAGACGCTTCAG
>DATBZX010000106.1:0-16216 GCA_036512955.1 Terriglobales bacterium | reverse complement strand
CCCATGGACGACATGCCGAATTCGCAAACCATCTTGCGGGCCAAATCGGAGGCCCGTTCGATGTCGTTGCCCGCGCCAGTGGTCATGCTGTGCAGGAACAACTCCTCAGCCACGCGTCCGCCCATGAGAATGGCAAGACGGGTTTCGAGGTATTCGCGCCGGTAGGTGTGTTTGACGTCGATCGGCAACTGCATGGTCAGGCCGAGTGCCATGCCACGAGGAATGATCGTAACCTTGTGCAGCGGGTCGGAATGCTCACGGATGGCAGCCACCAGGGCATGTCCGCCCTCATGGTAGGCCGTGATGCGTTTCTCCTCGTCGGAGAGCAGCATCGACTTGCGCTCGGCGCCCATGAGCACCTTGTCCTTGGCCATCTCGAAGTCGTACATCAGCACCGTCTTGCGGTTCTGGCGCGCGGCACAGAGAGCAGCCTCGTTCACCATGTTGGCCAAGTCCGCGCCGGAGAAACCCGGTGTTCCGCGGGCCAGCACGGTGAGATCGACGTCGTCACTGATGGGAATCTTGCGGGTGTGCACGCGCAGAATTTCTTCCCGGCCACGAACGTCGGCCAGCGTGACCACCACGCGGCGGTCGAAGCGTCCGGGGCGCAGCAGCGCAGGATCGAGCACATCGGGACGGTTAGTAGCGGCGATCAGGATCACGCCGTCGTTCGATTCGAAGCCGTCCATCTCGACCAGCAACTGGTTAAGGGTTTGCTCGCGCTCATCGTGTCCACCGCCGAGGCCTGCGCCACGGTGACGGCCGACGGCATCGATTTCGTCGATGAAGATGATGCAGGGAGCGTTCTTCTTGCCCTGCTCGAACAGGTCGCGAACGCGGCTGGCGCCCACGCCGACGAACATCTCGACGAAGTCGGAGCCAGAAATACTGAAGAACGGGACGTTGGCCTCACCCGCAACCGCGCGGGCCAGCAAGGTCTTGCCGGTTCCAGGAGGTCCGACGAGCAGCACGCCCTTGGGGATGCGTCCGCCGAGCTTCTGGAACTTCTGCGCTTCGCGCAGGAACTCGATGATTTCCTTAAGCTCTTCCTTGGCCTCGTCCACGCCGGCGACGTCCTTGAACGTCACCTTCTTCTGCTGCATGGAGAGCAGGCGAGCACGGCTCTTGCCAAACGACAACGCCTTGTTTCCGCCGGACTGCATCTGGCGGATCATGATGAACCACAGCGCGCCTAGCAGGACGAATGGCAGCAGGTTGATGAGCCAGGTGTAGCTTCCGCCATTCGAGTCTTTCACGGTGATGCTGACGCCGTGATCGCGCAAGGGCTTGTACATTTCCGAGTAGTTGTTCGGAACGGTTACGTGGAACGTGGCTTTGTCGGCTTTGAGCTTGCCGTGCACGTCGCTACCAACCACCGTCACTTCACTGACGTTGTTCTGGTCGACCTGCGACATAAACTCCGAGTAGATGATTTCGCGTTCTTTGGCGCCGGAGTTGGCTCCCTTGACAACCTGCCAGAGCAGGACGCCAGCCAGCACAATCACCAGCCAGAACACGACCGTTTTGACCGTCGAATTCACTGAATACTCCTCTGTAACGGGGCCGACACAAAAGCGTGCCCAGCCATCTTAGATGCCATCGGATGGCGCTGGATTTACTTTTCCGTACCTTCTCTGATTGTAACTCCGGCGTAAACGGAACGGGGGGAAAGACTTATCAAAAAACGTGCTCCCGGGGGGCACCAAATCTCGGCCCGAATTGGGACTGAGCCTTGTGATGAACATCTGGTTACATGTGTTTAGACACCTGACCGTGCCATTGGGTAGCGGTTAGCGGTCATTCCTCCGGCGAAACCTCGATGCGGAGGGCGTCGCCCGAGCCGGGAACCCACGCAAAGTCGAGGGCGGCGGGAAATCCGCGAACCCAGACGATCCGGGAGCCAGCCAGACCGACCGGCCAAAGCTGGCGCTGGTCGGCGGGGATGTGTTGCTCGGAGAAAAGGCGCTTCAGCTTTTCTTCGGAAGCGGTATGGGCAGGGTGGAAGCGATCTCCTGGTTGCCAATTGCGGATCCGCAGCTGAGAGCCGATCTTGGCCATACACAGCAACGACCCGGCGACCGCAATCGCGGCCTCGTCGGCCGCCACCACAGTTGCACGAACCTCTAGCCGTGCCTCGGGGACGACGCACATTCCGGGAATCGGCAGGAGGCATTCGTAGCTAGCAACTGAACCCAAGGTCTGAGCTACAGTCGGAGCGAGTTCCAGCCAGTCGCCGTTGCGTCGGGCTCGCCATCCGCCGGGCAGGTCCACTTGTGAAATCTCTCCGAGCGCGCATCGACGTACCGCCTCAATGTGGTGGCAGTCGGTGGGCAAGTCTCGCGATTCGAGAAAGCACTTTAGGACCCGGCGCTGCATCGCGAGTGGTTCCGCCAGCAGGCCGTCCGAGGGACTGAGTTTATCGACCAGAAACAGACGGCCATGCGGCCTCTGCCACCGATCTAGAAATGCCTGGGCCTTCCCCTGCCAGTAGTCTTCTTCGGCCAGGGCGACCTCGGCGGCTTCGTTGAGCAGCTCGCGCAGGTTGGGATTGTACTCGCGCTCCAGCAGGGGCAGCAGCTCATGACGGATGCGGTTTCGCGCGAAGCGGGGATCGCAATTAGATTCGTCTTCGCGCCACCGCTGGCCGATCGACGTGAGATATTGCTCCACCTCAGCACGCTGGGTTTCCAGTAGAGGTCGCGCGATACGAATACCTTCGCGAAGAAGCAGGGGATGAATCCCTGCGAGTCCCTTGGTACCGGCTCCGCGAAGAAACTTCATCAGGACCGTCTCTGCCTGATCATCAAATGTATGCGCGGTGGCTGCTACGTCAAAGCGTTGCTCGTGAGCCAGTTTCATCAGCCACTCGTAACGCACTTCACGAGCCGCGTGCTCAATGCTGAGTTTGTTGCTAGCGGCGTGTTCGCGAATGTCAGCTCGTCCGGCAAAGAATGCCACGTCGTGGCACTGCGCCAGGTTAGCTACGAACTTTTCGTCAGCATCGGAATCCGCGCCGCGCAACTGGTGGTTAAAGTGGGCGACGACGAGCACGATGCCCAACTCCGCGCGCAGCTCGAGCAGCACCCGCAGTAGCGCGACAGAATCCGCGCCGCCGGAAACGGCAACGACCACGCGGTCGCCTGCGTGGAACAGATCGCGTTCGCGGATGTAATCAAGCACCTGTTCGCGCACGCGACAATTTTAGTCTTACGCGAACAGTTCCGGATCGGTGGCGACAAGGCGGTGCATCAGGTCGGCCCACAGGGGCTCGAGCGCGTTCATCTTGGCGATACCCAGGCGCACCTGCTGCGCGACCTCCATCTTGATCGGCTGCGGCGTGAGGCCGGTGGCGCGGGCGGTCGAGAGCACTGACAGGTTGCGTGCCACCATGCCTTCCAGAATGAGCATGGCGAAGAGCGCGTGCTGCACACTGGGGCCGGTGGTGATAGCTCCATGGTTGGGCAGGATGACCGCGCGATGCTTGCCCAGCTCGACGGCCGCGGTGCGCAGGCGGTCCTCGGTCGAGGCGAGACCATCGTAGTCCTCGTCGACTACGGCTACATCTCCAGCGAGAATGCAGCTTTCCTGGTCGTAAATCTCGGGCACCTTGCGGAAGGCGCTCCAGGTAACGGTCGCAGGCGGATGCGTGTGCAGCACGCAGACCGCGTGCGGGTTGTAGCGATGAATGATGCCGTGCAGTTCGACCGTCTCGTTGACGCGAGCGTTCTTCTGCGCGGTGTGGTCTTCGATGATGTTGCCGCGGAAATCGAGGGTGAGGATGTCGTTGGGATGCAGTGTGGCGAACGACGGGCCGAAGCGGTTCATCAGCATGCGGTCGGGGGCGATGGCCACGCTGATGTGTCCGGCGTTGGCGACGCTCATGCCCTGACGGTAGAGAATGCGGGCCGCACAGCAGATGTCGAACTTGATCTGGTCGAGGTTGGCTTGGGGCTTCACGTCAGTTGAGGTCGCTGCAGTTGCCATGGGTTTCTCCGTGCGGGCATTGTAGTTCACTCGAGCGAAAGGCAAAAGCAAAGGCAACCGCGGATTGCGAACCCTTCGACAAACTCAGGGCAGGGTTGGGGCAGCCTGCTGCAATTCGCGAGAAAAATCGTAGAACACGCGCAACTGATTGCCGTCCAGATCGGCGACGGTGAACTCGCGCAGGTGCCACGGTTTGTCCTCCGGCTCGGCGACGATCTTCGCACCGGCATCCCGCCAACGATGATACAGTTCATCCACTTCCTGCCTGCCATTGAGATTCAGCCAGATCACGACCGGCCCGCCGTTACCGTAGTGTTGGCAGAACGCGGCATTCGTCAGGAACATGCGGCACTCCCCCTGCGAGATGCCACCGATGCCGCCATGGTCGTTGCCCCAGTCGAAATGGAACCCGAGCACGTTGACGTAATACTCGGCGGCCTTCTCGACATTGCTGACGGGAATCTCCGGAACCGCCTTGGGAAAGTGCGTGAGCATATTCGCCAGTTTAACGCCGATTCGTTCCAAACGAACGACTCTACTCGATCGGCGAAGTGTGTCGACCGCGCTGACCGGAGAGAAGACTTAGGAGGTACCCCTCCCCCCCACCCATCCTGAAAACAAAGGACTTACAGCACGATTGTGCGTAAGTTCTTCCAAGCAAAGGTAGTTACAGGCAAAGTCCTGCAAACAAATAGCTTACTTGCCCTATGCGCATCGGCGGTCCCTTCATCGCCATAGAGATCCCTCGCCCGCAAGGCGGCTCAAATTGTCAAAGAGCAGGTCTGAGAGCAGGATTGACCTACGTTATCGCGCGGCCGATCCAATCTAGCTCCAGATCTGCAATCGAGCGAAGTTCGGGGTCTCCGGTTAGCAGGGGGCAGCGATACTTTTGCGCCAGGGCCGCGGCGAATGCGTCGGCATAGGCAATGGGATATTGTCCTTTGAGCAGGGCCGCATCCCAGATGTCATCGGCGGTCGGCACTTCGATAGTTACGGGGAGGGTTCGCGACGACTCTCGCCACCATTCCGAGAGCTTTTCACTGTGCTGCTTGCGAAGGTAGTAGTACACCTCGCCGACATTGATCGCGCTGATGAAGAGCCGCGCCGTGCCAGCCCCGGACCCTGCGAGGAGCCGCGCGACTGCATCGCTGGCGGGCTGTCTGCCGCTGATCCATTCCAGGATGGCCCAGGAATCAAGAACGCGAGTCTTCAAGTTCGCGCTCCTGTTTCTTAAAGGCGGCAAACTTCTCCATCAGGTCGGGGCCACCGGCCCCCTGAAGCTTCTTCCAGTCAGCTCCCTTGGAAAGGACAATCTCCTGCCCGCGGACTTCGAGGGTTAGCTTGGTGCCCTCAGCAAGGTTCAGAGCATCCCGAACCTGCTTGGGGATTGCGATTTGGCCTTTGGAGGAAACGGTAACCTTATCCATGAGAGTATCTTACCACAAGTAAGTCGGACTTAGACACCACATGTTGGTGTCAAACTTCGGGGAGGACTAAGACGTTCTGCGTGCCGACCTGACGGCGTTTCCATGCTGCAACGGGCGATTCGATTTGGACGGTGCCCACTTCGCCGAGCGCGTAGTGACGGTAGCTGCTCCAGGGCCAGTCTTCGGCGCGCGCGACCAAGCCACGATGGACGGGGTTGCGGTGGATGTATTTCAGTTTCTCGACGCGCTTCTTAGGAGTGAAAACGCTGAAGTCGTAGTAACGAGCCTGCCAGAGGTGGCCGTGATGTGAGTTCAGTTTTTGCGAAACCGATTGCTTCAATGACTGAATCGCCCGTGCCAGCGTAGCCCGTCCGGGTTCGGTAACGAGCAGGTGAACGTGCTCCGGCATTACGACATAGCCGATTACGAAGAGTCGGTAGCTGCGACGGGTTGTTCGAGAGACCTTTCGAAGACGGCTTTCGCGTACTTTGTGTTGAGGAACGGTTGCCGACGATAGCAACTGAACGTTATGAAGTGGAGACATCGAGATTGCTGGAAACGGACGAGTCCCCACGGCATGGAGAGAGACTACGGTTCCGATCGCTTCCGGGTCTGTGATGCTGGATACGTCCGTGTATGCCAGCCGATCATGTGGGTTAGAGCTGATTAGGGTGCCCCACCCGGGCTGGTTTTGCCCGGATGGGTCTTTTTGGTGGACAACCAAACATCATCCCAGTCAGAGACGAAAACCCCACCCCGCCAGAAGAAGGCGGGATGGGCCACCCACTGGCTACCTACTTAGCCGTCAGCGCTTTCCACGCAGCGAGGGAGTCCATGTAGTCCCGCCAGTGCGCGATCTTGCGGTTCTTGATATGGATGATCGAGCAAAAGCGATTGTTGTACTTCACCCCGGTGGCGAGAATCGTCCCATGGACTTCGTATTCGATCACCACGACACGGCCATTGTCCGCCGTGTGAGTGATCAGCTTGTCGGCCGACTGCAGCTCGATGCTGTCGCCGTAGCCCCGGAAACTTTCCATCAACTTGGCGCGTCCCTTGATGACGCGGGGCCAACCCAGATCGTAGAGAACTTCGTAAACGATGTCGTCGGCGACGACGTCAAAGAAGTGCTCGCCATCTACAAGGTCGCCTAGCGACTTCCGAACCAGATCGAAGTACGGCTTGGACGCCTTGTAGGCAGCGTATTTCGTACTTGGCATTCGGAGGTCTCCACTAGCTTTCGCAAGGGCTGGCCCGCCTACTATACGTTATCCGGGCCGCGCGGCTATTCCGGAAGCCAGTCGTCATGCTTCGGTTGCCGGACATTTTCCCCTGTTTTGTTCGTTATCCGCGCTGCGGCAGTTCATTCCGGTTGACGGGCGCTGCGCAATGAGGGAATCTTCAACATCATCACACTTTGGGTGAGGAGATCAAGATGAACAAACGCAGAGCAATTTGGACCGTTCTAGTGTTCGAGCTAATACTCGCCAGTTCCGCAGCTGTAGCGCAGGATGGCACGCCACCGTCGGGGTCAGTCGCGGGGGAATGGAACATCTCCTTTATGGTGCAGGGGCAGACCGTATCTGGAACGCTGGTTTTAGCCGTCGAAGGCGAGACGCTGACTGGGACGGTCGAGACACAACACACTGGCCCGGGAAAGCTCCAGGATGGCAAGTTCGCGGCCTCAAAGCTGAGCGCGACCTGCGTCTTCGACCGTCACGAGTCGATCGCGCTAATGGGTGAACTCCAGGGCGAAAAACTGGTTGGGACTTTCCGTACTGAAGGAAGAGACGGCAAGTGGGAGGCGACACGCACGGCCAAGGCGAGCGCCGGGCTTTAAGGTGGCCGGGTGGGTCTTTATCGAACGGAGGATTAAGAACTCTGGAATTCTCGAAGCGAAAAGCCCCACCCCGGCCCACCCGCCGACTCAATGATAACTATTCTAACCTCACGGAAGACAGAAACGACTCAAACGCAGCTTCATCGGCTGGTCCCCCGGGCCTTGTGAGACTAAACAGAAGCTCGAAGTGGTCGCGGATCACAGAAACACGAACACCGCCAAGATAGCGGGTCTCGGTGGCGGGAATCCCTTCGCCAATGACGCGTGGGTGCCGCTCCAAGAATTCCAAAGTGTTTGGGTAGATGGGTGATTCCGCATATTCGACAGGACCGATCATCGCCACCGCCATGTAGGGTTCAAGGCCCCCTTTTGTTCGAAGAAGGGCGACGCGAACCCTTTCAGACGCAAAAATATGAAATTGGGACTTGAAGCCCGGGGGGACACGAAAAGTGTACCCGCCGTCGTAATCGCGGACAGATGTGCCGCGTCGAACGACCTTAGGTGGAAGTTCACCGATGAACGCCTTGAATAAAAGCTGACCTGAGATGCAGGCGAGCAGGAGGAAGATGACACGAATGATGGGCCAGTCAGTCGCCCACAAAATGGTGACTCCGACAACACTAATCGTCGCCCACACCTCAGGCCAATAACCTGCCCACGGTGCCCGCGTTCGGAAGAAGGGCTTGATCTTGAGCAACTCTAGGATGTACCCGAGTGTGATAGCGCCGGCGACGACCGTTAATACTTGCGAAGTGGAATAATGTAGCAGCACCAACTGAATCCCTCGCAATTTTAATACTCTAGCGAAATTCTGCAAGGTCTCCTGGTTCCGGTCCTGAATCCGCGCGGTTGCAGCGCCGAGCGCGCTTTGTCACTCTGTCGCCCATAAGGTCACAAGATGCCCGCACCCTACTTTGGGGGAACGTTCATTTGGTTCAAGATTCGAGAACCTGACCCGGGGGTTAGACCTGAGCCACTCCTTCAGGTCGCTCTCAAACACGAGCGGATCGGCCAGCGCTGCCTTCCACAGATCATCGTAGGATACCGGAGGTCCTGCACTTAGAAGGTTCCAAACTCTGGAGCGTGACCGCGACAGATATCTATCTCTCAGCTGCTGGTAGTAACTGGAGTTGTAGATTTCGTTGGCTGGGAATAATCCTGATTGGCCTGTCCTTTCCTCATCTTTGCGCAGCTTCGCTTCCGCACGTGCTGGCTGCATTCTTATCATTGACCGCTTTTCCGCTTCTTTGAATTTTGCCAAGCCAAGCTGATTGCGCGTCGCGTAAATCAGTCGGTAGTTCGGAATGTCAATGCTTGGTTTGAGAATTATGGCTGCACAAACATACTGGAAGCCACCCTCCTTACTCAGTTCACTCGAGTAGAGTGCGACCATCTCATCGTCGAGGTCGGTGCCGTTGAGATTGTTCAACCGATCGATTGGTGCGTTTGAGCCAAAGAGTTCCGTTTGGTTTTGAGTCTTGATGAATCGACGTAGATGTGAAGTCATCAAGTTAATCAGGACTTCCCCTGGTCTCAATTGCAGCAGAGGTTTCAGGGTGTTGATCGCAATTGGTTTCCAGCCGCGAGGGTCAATGAAGAGAAATGAAAAGGTGCCCTTCTTGTCCTGTACGAATTTCGAGACTTCCGGTATGAGATTTTCGAATCTTCCGTTCTTGGCTTCCAATTCCAAGCCCGGTGCGCGGGTTCGGTCAATAAACTGTGCCAATTCGTCGTACGCGCGAAGGTTCTTCTCTATAAAGAAGCACCTCATCTCTACATCGCGGTTAAATTGTGCCTTCAGCTGTTGGCGAGCTTTATTTAGCTCCGCTATCGCGATACCAAATGATGTGTCTTCATATCGCTCCGAGGCCGCTTTCCATGGACCGAAAAAACAGTCGACGTACGTTATAGACGAATATTTTTGGCCAACTATATTCGCCAACGCGCCTAAATAATCTTTGAGTAGGGAATGTTTAACTAATGTCTGTTCGCGACCTCGATACCACTCTTCCGAGTTGGTCATGAAGCAATTCTTACCAAATCCGGAGCCTCAGTGTCACGAATGTAGCTTCGCCGAACTTCAAGTGGGGGCACCTCGGACGTAACCAGCTTAGGCATTTCGTCGTAAGTCCTTCCGTTCAAGAGCCTGCCATTCTCGGATTTCCGGACTCCACCCCACTGCTTGAAGAAGAACTTTACCTCTTGGCGGCGACATTCGTTGCGGATGCTCGTCACCCATTTACCGGACATCGGTCTCGCACCGGGACCGCTTTCCCCGCCGACGATAACCCAGTCAATATTGTTAAGGTCGAGCTTTCCAAGGTCTTCAAGCAATGGTTCGATTGACAGGAACTTGATACCAGCGTTGCTCGACCGCAGATCGACCACTCGAGGTAATCCGTGTTTTCTGTTTTCGACACTCACACCCCACCATATGTTAGGTGCGTTGGACGCGAACCGCAGCTTTCCATTTAGAAGGTGCCGAAGCCGGGTTGACCTCTTTGTGAGTACCTGAAACGTGTGCCAACTCGCTATCTGCATCACTTCGACTACTTGGACGATAAATTCGTCTGGCACGCCGTCTTGAAACAAATCACTCATTGAATTGACGAATATCATCCGAGGTTTGACCCACGTTAGAGGCTCAGCCAATTTCTCTGGAACAAGTCGAAGATCGAAGCCCTGTTCGTATGGGTGACCGGGGACGCCGCGAAACCGCTCTGCAAACGTTTCCGCATAACAATGTTTGCACCCGGGGCTGACCTTGGTGCAGCCGCGCACCGGATTCCAGGTGGCGTCAGTCCACTCGATTTTTGAGTGATTACTCATGGCGAATAAATGGCGAAACTATATCGCCGCCGCTCAGATTTGACAAGGAATTTCCGTCGAGGTGCGTTGTCAAACTTGGGAACCTTACCTTCTAAAGATTGGGGCTTTTGTCTTTGATCAGCCCCTTCACCCGCTCCACAAACACGTCCACCGGTACCGAGCCTTCGGCTTTTTCCTGGCCCCTAACGCGGACGTTGACCTCTTTGGCTTCCATCTCGCGGTCGCCTAAGACCAACTGGAACGGGACCTTCTGCATGGCGTGTTCGCGGATTTTGGCGTTCATCTTCTCGTTGCGGGCGTCGACGTGCACGCGCACTCCGGCGGCCTTGAGCTTCTCGCCGACTTCGTAGGCGTAGGCCTGGTGCTTCTCGCCGATGGGGATGATGGCCACCTGCACGGGTGAGAGCCAGACGGGGAAGGCTCCGGCGTAGTGCTCGATGAGCACGCCGAAGAAGCGCTCGACCGAGCCGTAGAGGGCGCGGTGCACCATGAGCGGCTGATGGCGCTTGCCGTCTTCGCCGACGTACTCGAGCTGGAAGCGCTCGGGCAGGGTGAAGTCGAACTGCACGGTGGAGAGCTGCCAGAGGCGGCCGATGGCGTCGACCAGCTTGATGTCGATTTTGGGGCCGTAAAACGCTGCTTCGCCGGGGATGGTCTTGTACTCGATGTTGCCGCGCTTCAGCGCCTGCTCGAGCGAACGCTCGGCCAGCTCCCATTGATCGGGGCGTCCGGCGTAGGTCTTCTGGTCGTTGGGGTCCCAGGTGGAAAGCTCGACCTGGTACTTGTCGAATCCGTAGACGCGCAGCACTTCGAGCGCGAAGTCGATGCAGCCGACGACTTCGTCTTCGATCTGCTCGGGAGTGCAGAAGATGTGGGCGTCGTCCTGGGTAAAGCCGCGCACGCGTAGCAGGCCGTGCATGACGCCGGAGCGCTCGTAGCGATAGACGGTGCCGAGCTCGCCGTAGCGCGCGGGCAAGTCGCGGTAGGACTTGAGCGAGTCCGCGTAAATGAGGATGTGGAACGGACAGTTCATGGGCTTCATGCGGTATTCCGCGTCGTCCAGTTCCATGGGGGTGAACATGTTCTGCGCGTAGTAGCCGGCGTGGCCGGAGGTCTTCCAGAGGTCGGTACGGGCGACGTGCGGAGTGAAGACGAGCGAGTAGCCGCGGCGGAGATACTCATCGCGCATCCAGTCTTCCATCTCTTTGCGGATGAGGCCGCCCTTGGGATGCCAGAAGATGAGGCCGGGGCCGGCGAGCTCCTGAATGGAGAACAGGTCGAGCTGCTTGCCGAGCAGACGATGGTCGCGCTTCTTGGCTTCTTCGAGCTTGTTGAGGTAGTCGTCGAGCTCTTTCTTGGAGTAGAACGACGTGCCGTAGATGCGCTGCAGCTGCGGGTTCTTTTCGTCGCCCAGCCAGTAGGCTCCGGCGATGTTGAGCAGTTTGAAAGCCTTGATGCGTCCGGTGGACGGGATGTGCGGACCGCGGCAGAAGTCGGTGAACTTGCCCGTCTTGTAGATCGAGATTTTCTCATCGGGCTGGGTGAACTGCTCGATGAAGTGGCACTTCATGAAATCGCCTTCGGCCTTGAAGCGCTCCAGGCCTTCGGTGCGGGGCAGAAATTCGCGCGCGTAAGGCAGGTCCTGCTTGGCGAGCTCCTGCATCTTCTTCTCGATGGCTGCGAGGTCATCGGTCGTGAAGGGTTTCTCGCGCAGGAAGTCGTAGAAGAATCCGTTCTCGGTGGCAGGGCCGTGTCCAAGCTTGGTCTCGGGAAAGAGTTCGAGGACGGCGGCGGCCATGAGGTGCGCGGAGGAGTGGCGAAAGACTTCGAGGGCTTCGGGATCGCGCTCGGTGAGCAGGCGGAGTTCGACGTCAGTTTCTAAGGGGCGAGTGAGGTCAATGAGCTGCGGGTCTTTATTCGCAGATTCGGCGCCGTTGGTGCTGAGCTTGATCTGGGCGGCGAGTGCGGCATCGGCTAGACGCGGGCTGATGCCGCGAGCGATATCGAGGGCGGTGGTTCCGGAGGCCACGTCTTTGACGCTGCCGTCGGGGAGTTTCACGTGAATGAGTTCGGACATAATTTGTCTTTACCTGTGCCTGCGCGCAGGCGGGCCGACCGCTCGGGCGCAAATTTCAATTCTAGTAGTGATAGCGGGCTTGATGGAACCGGATTTGGGTCGGCGAAACTTCATAAACGAGTCGGTGCTCCTGAGTGATTCGGCGCGACCAAAGACCGGCCAAATCGAACTTGAGCAATTCCGGTTTGCCGATTCCGGTAAATGGATCTTGTAGAACGGCACGCACAAGTTCCAATATCCGGAGAACGGTCTTGCGGTCGGTGTTCACCCAATAAATGAGGTCTTCCAGAAATCGCGATTGAAAAACTGCCTCGCGCTCAGTCCTCCGCATCGAGACCAACCGCCTCGCGCAGCTGCTTCAGCGACATGCGTCTGCCCTTACCTCGACGAGCCTCCTGAATGGAAGCCTTCAACCGCTGGGCGTTGCGCGGCGAGCGGAGGAGGTGCGCGGTCTCGAGGAGGCTGTTCAATTCGTCGGCCGGTATCAAGGCCACATCTTTTGCGCCGCGGCGACGGACGATGACGACCTCCTGGTCGTCCGTGACTCTATCGAGTACGGCAGCGAGGTTCTCGCGCAGGCTGGTGTAGGTGGTGTCGACGGGCATGGTTTTGCTCCTTGCCCTAGAGTACAGGATTCCTGTACGTCTGTCGAGTTGTCCGACCAATCAAGCGCGGGTTCGGCGGGCGCGAATCTCCAGCATCAGCGCGCCGATGAACGCGAGGCATCCGATGGTGATGGCCAATGGAATCGCGACGTGCCGGTAGGCATCGCGCATGTCGGGCTGGACCCCGGCGGCCAGTCCGTAGGTAATCATGCCGATAATGCCGAGCAGCAGGCCGAGCCCCATGGCTCCGGCGGTGAAGATGAGGGTGGTGAACAGCACTCTGATTGTAGAAGTGAACAGAACGGAGACGGCGCTGCGCTGGCGCGGGAGAGTGCTGGGCATCACCCTCTAAGGTACATCAAGCGCGAGGGCCTTATGCTAGAGAGTCGAGGCGCTGTGCTGTGATTCCAGAACAGCGCCTACCGCAAAGAGAAGCAGGTTCGCTTCTCGCATGGCATCAGCCCTGGCGTTGAGCTGCGTCGGCGTCAGCAGCCAGCGTGGTCATGTATTCGAAGAACGCCTTCGACTGTCCAATGAAGAGCCCATCGGCCGTAAGAAACTTCAATGCTCCCATTGCAATCCCTTTCGTCTGAGTGGGACGGATGATGGAAACCGGACCGAGGCTCTTGTTCAGAAAGAACGTAGGTTCGGGCATGATCAAGTTGGTCTGGAAATCCTCGCCGCCGAAGGGAGGTGAGTTGAGATCCGGGAACGTGACCTTCACGCCGGTGACCGGGTCCACGATATTCGTCAAGTGAGGTGCATTGCCGGCCTTGTCCTGCCAGGTCTGGAAGTGCATGGCCTCAGTGCCACCAATGCTGAGCACGATGCGCAAAACTTCGACGCTGGTTACTCGCTGCGCCAGACTCGGATAGAGGCTGGTGCCGCCCTGCTCAATGGTGGCGAAGTGGAATCCGGCGGTGTTGACGATCGCCTGAAAGAAGTCGGCGTGGTTCGCATCGGCGTTCGTACGGGGAATAGCCGGATGCTGTCCGACCGCCAGCGTGGGGATCGCCTGCGGGAATGTGTCGCCAAAGTCAGGATTCTTGGTACGGCTGCGATAGCGTGTCCACCACGAGGTATCGACGGTGAGTTGCATCAGGTTGGTGAGCCGACCAAATTGATTCGCTCCTGTTGCCTTGCTGCTGGGCAAGGTACGGAACTGCTCGAGGTTGGCAGGTGCGGCTCCATGCGCAACCAGGTAGTTGTTGAGCCAGACTTCGTGTGTCAGCTCATCCTCGGTGTTGTCGCTGATGTACTGCGACATGTCGCTGTCCAGCGGCAGCAGGTCCTGTAAGTACAGCGAGTTGCCGCCGGTAGGCGCTGAGGGATAGCCGGGGATCAGTTGGCTCGCCAGTTTCTCGACTTCACCGTCCTGTGTGCCGCCGAATTCGTTGTACTGCAGCCACAGGTCGGTCTCGAGGGTTTCTGCCGCGGCGAGAAAGCGCAGGATGGCCGCGTCGCCCTTCGAAATTGAGGTGGCAGCTGACTCGGCTGCTAACACCTCGGGAAGAAGCGATCCTGCGGAAAGTGCCACCCCGGCCATGCCCACTCCCTTGAGGAATGAGCGCCGCGGGACGGCGGATGTGGATTGGGGCTGGGGATCTTCACCTGATTGTTCAGGTGACACGTGGGTTGCATTCAGATCTTCGCTTGCCATACTGCATACTCCAATTCCAGAAACGACTTCTCGGCGATCCACTCGATGTAGTGGAATGGCGCCGACCCGCTCAGCCTAGTTCTGCCACTGCGACCTTGTGTCATGGCAAGGTCAGAACGATGCAAAAGGATTGTCAACTTCACAGCCAATCCCCGATGCGCGGCATCGTACTGGGTCGAGCGGAATTCGCCGGGCGATGCAGGGCCTGCAGCACACTGAGCCGTAGTTAGTTAGCTCCAGTCGAACGGTCATGATCGAGCTCGATTTCGTAACTTGTCACAGGGCTGACATGTGTCGGCTGCGTTACAATCACCATTCATGTCGCAAGCCTCACAAGCGATTACCCGAACTCCGGCGGAAGTGGTGCGGCTGGCACCCGTTACGCAGGCCAGCAACGGCATTTGTTACGCCGCGATGGGCGAGGTCTCGACTGCTGTCACCAACCTGGAGCACATGGTTGCTGCTGTGCCGCGCACTGTGGCCGCCGCACTGGACCGCAAGGCGTACTACTTTGTGCCTCTGACGCTGAACCTGGGCGACGAAACCCTGATCGCCGACCGCTACGACGTGCAGCTCGCTGACAGCGCCATTTGCCATCGCAACCAGACGCTGGGCGACTCACAGTGTGTTTTCATCTCCACCCGGTTGATGGAAGACAGCTTCGCGATCGCGTTCGAGTTCTTCATCAACGTGGGACACAACTTCGTGGAAAAAGTAGGAGTGGCGCAGGATTTCAGCGACCTGGTATGGAAACAGGTGGACGACAAAGTCCGCGGCGAGACCTCGATGGACGCCTACGAGTTGCGCAAGGTTGCGACCACCAACGGTCCCGAGGCGGAGAAGGCGAAGCATGAGTACCTGATGGCCGCCTTCGCCGATGCCATCGCGGTGTACACGTTGTCGCTGTATCTCGACGTGGACTACCAGGAACTGCGTGAGCGCGACTATCCACTGCTGGCTCCGAATGCGCTGGCGGAGCGAATGCGCAAGGTGAATGAGCTGTTCCCGCCCAATCCGGGATATGACTTCGCGGTGTACCACCGGAGAAGGCAGTAGGAGTGGTCAGTAGCCAGTATTCAGTTCACGGAGCTGACCGTATGAGGCGCACGGCGATTACCTTTCTCTGCATAACATTTTCCTCTTCTCTTCTGTTCGCACAAACAAAATCAGACGCAGCCGCCCGGGAATCGCGAGCTCCTAATGGAGCACGTGCCGTTGTCCTGCCAGCTGGAAAACCGGGAACGCCGTCTCATAGTGAAAGTCGGATTGAGATCTTCACAGCAGCACTCGACAAGAAGTGTTCGTTAGACTTCTCCTCCGATGACGGTCAACACGGATACGCGGTCGCCGAAGCAGCGTGGACTCCTAATGGGAATTACTTCGTATTCAGCCTGAAAAGTTCGGGAGGATATGCGTCCTGGCATACGCCGACAGAGTTCGTCTTAATGAACTCATTGAACTTCAACGACCAAGTTTGCATTTTGGATTCTTACCTCGACAATCCTGGCATCACGACGCCTGACTTCAAACTCACCGCTCCCGACTTGGTAACAACTCGTGTTTACGGTGCCAAATCAGACGTCACCGTATCGCTGAGCCACATCACCCAGGCTCCGGTCAATGGGCGGTCGCGCTGTGTTCGTTGCGAGATGGCGTCTATAAGGACGAAGGCTGTGTCAAGGACAGAGTTCTCCTGTCCGGTGTTTGTAACGCCGCGTGTGGACCAGAGTTCGGTTGAGGACAAAGAGCTCCGAACATCACGCTTTAATCACCTGCGATGGAGCTGATCGCTCC
>DATBZX010000105.1:0-5530 GCA_036512955.1 Terriglobales bacterium | reverse complement strand
CTCCCAACACCACCCAGATAGGCGTTCGGCTTCCACAGCATCGCCTGCGCGAGAAGTGTAGAGGCCGCCTCCGTGCACGATGATGAACTTCGTGTCGCGCCAGCATCGGGTCGTTGAATGCCGACTCCGGGAGCAGCCGGTCGTTCCCGGCCACCGGTAGAATGCGCATGGCTGCCTCGAACGCGATATAGAGAGTACGAGACAGTGGAGCGTTTCGCACGCCCTCGATGCTTCCCGGCGATGGCTGTGGCGACCAGACATCTAAGAAGAATAAACATTACGATACATTTGAGCGATATGCCGCCGTCGCGTATTGCCCTCGGGGTGGAGCTTCAACCCAAAGGATGCGTCCCGCAACAGCTGCCGCAATTTGTGGAGTGCCGTGAGAGTCGTGGCACCGAGCCGTGAATGCTAACCGAGAATCGGACAGAGCTACTTTTATTCCGTACCCTATCGATCAACACCGCGCCTTGCCCATCTGTTTGGCGGGCAAATTCAGGATGCGTGAACTGCAGCCCGACAGCTTTCTGCTTCCAAGGTCTCGACGACGTTCCGCGCATAGCGGATGAAGTGGTGCCCCGAGAGCGCAAGCTCGAAGCCAAGCCGCCTCTTCTGTGGGTTCAGTCCGCAGCGCAGCATGAGCCGTCCGAGGAAGCGCCAGTAATCCCGACGATAGTCGGACATTAGGCCTTGCCGCCAGACAGACTTAAACAGCACCCTTAACTGGTACAGGAAAGAAAGCGCGGGCGCCTTCTGTTCCGGGCGAACCTGCCAGAGTTCAAGAGAATCGAGCACACGTTCGTAGAACCGGCGCGGATCGTAAAGTGTAAGCAGCATCCGCCTTAAGCCGCCGAGCAGGACTGGTAGGGGCAGCACCGTTCGGAAGTTCGGCGGACTAAAATTGCTGAATTCCAGGCCACCTTGAATAAGTCGACCCTCTTTTTTCATGCGTTCATATAACGGAGTCGTGGGTGGCGCCTGTAGGACACCCGCCATGGCCCAAGGAATGGCTGCACGCTCTATGAACTCAATCTGTCGGTCAAAAATGTCCGCTTGATCGCTATCAAAACCGACGATAAAACCGCCCATGACCCAAAGCCCCTGCTGTTGAATAAAGCGTATGCAATCCAACGGGTCGCGGCGGAGATTCTGATTTTTTTTCGCTTCCTTCAGCGACTCAGCCGAGGGCGTTTCGATCCCAATGAACACACGAGAGAAATTTGCCTTGACCATCGCGTCCAGGAGTGCCGGTCGCGAAGCAAGATCGATGGAAGCTTCGGTGGCGAACCCGAACGGATACCGATTGCGGAGCTGCCACCGTTCCAACTGCCGCGCAAGCTCTAAAGCCGCCTTGTAATTTCCAATAAAATTGTCGTCGACAATGAAGATCTCTTTGCGCCAGCCGAGCTGCAGAAGCCTGTCGAGTTCTCCGATCAATTGCGTTGGGGACTTCATCCTCGGGCGGCGTCCATAGAGGGTGATGATGTCGCAAAACTCACAGGTGAACGGGCAGCCTCGCGAAAATTGTACCGCCATGAGAGCGTACTTCTCCAGTGCCAACAGGTCGAAACGCGGTACCGGGGTGCGACTGACATCGGGCTTTTCCGTAACACGATAAAGCCTGCGGGCTGCTCCGACTTCGAGATCCGCGGCGATCTCCTGGAAGACCTCGTCCGGCTCGCCCACGACCACATGGTCAGCCAGGGGCAGTAATGCCTCCGGTTCGCTGCTGGCGTAGGGACCTCCAATCATGGTTCGCCGGCCTAGCTTAGAAGCGCGTTGGAGCGTGCGGCGCACATCATCGCGCTGGACCTGCATGGCACTGACCATCACGAGGTCGGCCCAGACGAGATCCTCATCGCTCAACTCTTCAAACGCAAGGTCAACTAGACGAATCGCCCATTGCTTGGGACAAAGGGCCGCCACTGTGATCAGCCCGAGCGGAGGCACGAGGGAACGCTCTGGGACGATCTCCGTCACTTCCCCAAGACTCCAATAAGAGGCAGGAAAGCGCGGCCAGACCATCAGAACTTTAACCGCGGGTCCGAGTGGCGGGAAAGGCCTCAGCTCTTCGAGATCTCGATCCATGGATAGACTTCTCAGTTATTCTGTTCTGGGGTCGCGTGTCTGAGCATTCGTAGACTGGAAGTATAAACCCAGCTCAGCGTGTTTGGATGTACGTTGTTGAGCCAGGCAAGCTCCCGAGTAAAAAGACTACGAAGTGACGATCCATTACGCTTTCCTCTTCGCTTTCGCTTGCGGACATCCAGATCGGATTGTCCCGCCCGCCTACGATAACCTCTTATGTGCCCCGAAATGGCTGCTGAAGGCGTGGCGAATGCAGGTGGATCCAGACCTCAGCGGTGCAGCTTGAGAACGCGCTTGAGAGAACCGCTTCGCGCGCCTCACAGCTTGGGGGCGCAAGCATTTCTCCGGAGTAAAAGGAACCCGAGTTCCGGTGGTCTGGACAAGTCATACAGAGCGTCGATGGATTAGCGTTCATCGGCAGAAATCCCGGAGACGAGCTCAATGTGTACATCGCTACAGGCGATTCGGGAGCAGGGCTTACCCATGGCACGATCGCGGGTATGCTGCTCAGAGATTTGATCTTGGATCGTGATAACCCTTGGACGACGCTGTATGATCCGGCACGAAAGAGTCTTCGCGCAGCACTGACCTTCGCGGAAGATCCGGAGATGTGTCGAAGGCCCCGGGGCAGCATTCAATTTTCGCGACTCAGGTGAGGCTAGTGGCCTGTCGCGGAGCAACCATTACCAGACTCCGCATCTGTCGTTACGGTCACCAAAGCGAACCGTTGCTCATTCAATACCAGCATTCGGGCATCAACAGCATCGCCCTTCTGCACTCGCAGTAACGAACTCACTGCGACAGGCCGCTAGAGCATATCTACCGACTTGAGTGACCCGCCGCAATCGCTAGCAAAACCTTCCGACAAGCCGACTCCCCATTACCGATCTAGGTCCGCGCTCCCCGCCTACTTCCATATCGCCGGACCCCGAAGGCACAAGTCCGATTTGGCGACAACCCGTCAAACTGGATTGCTTCCGTGTAGCCGACAATCCGCCCAAAACCCGACTGGGACCTCTCCCATCGCAGTTTATGGACCACGGCCTCCAGATTTCGAGTGCCCTCTTCAGGAACTCAGAGCAACACAGAAGCAAGATGGGCAGAGTCAACCCAAATTCGGGTTGCGCTTGTGCCATTCGGTGGCTTGCTCGTAAGCATGCGCGAGGCGAAGAACAGTGGCTTCACCTCCCGGTGGACCGCTGACCTGCATCCCGATCGGCAAGCCTTCAGCAGTGAAACCACAAGGAACGGAGACTGTCGGCAGCCCCAGCATATTAAATGGCCGGGTGTTGTGCAGCATCTGGAGTTCCTTCGGCCGGTTAGTATCCGGATCCCTCAGATCGGCAATCTTGAACGGCGGGACCGGCGACGTAGGAGTGATCACCAGGTCCACGTCGTCGAAGACACGCGCCACGGAGTGGCGAATCTGGTCGAGTTGGCGTCGGCTCTGAACATAGGCAGGTGTAGTTGCGTCTGCCCCGGCAAGGATTCTTTTGAGCGTGGACGCCTGGTAAAGCTGGGGATTCTTAAGAGCGTAGTCCTTGTGGTACTCGTACGTTTCCGCCAAGACGATCGTGAAGGCCGGATTCATGACCGATGCGTAGGTGCCATCGGTCGCCAGCGGAGCGATGTCGCGCTGAGAGCGCGTGAGTCTCTTCAGAACCGAGAGGGCACTCTCCATTGCTGACTGAATGTCGGGATGAAGTCCCTCGTAGAACCAGGCGCGCGGAATACCGAGTCGCAACGAGGAGGTCGAAGCGGCAATGGTGGCCACGTAGTCTGGAACCGGGAGATCGATGCTGCCCGGGTCCTGCAGATCGTAGCCGGCGATGACCTGGAGCATCAGAGCGGCGTCCATGACCGTGCTCGTCATCGGCCCTACGTGGTCCAGGGACCACGCACAGGGTATGACTCCCGAGGCGCTCACCCGACCGTACGTGGGTTTGAGTCCAACAATGCCGCAGTAGCCAGCCGGCTCGCGGATGGAACCTCCAGTATCGGTGCCGATCGCCCCGTAACACATTTGCGCCGCGACTGCGACCGCAGACCCGCCGGAAGAGCCGCCTGGACTGTACGCAACGTTCCAAGGATTGCTAACCGGACCGAAGTAACTGATGGCCGAACTGCCGCCGTAGGCGAACTCGTGCAAGTTGGTCTTGCCCAAAAGCACGGCCCCAGCGGATCTGAGGCGGCGGACAACCTCCGCATCCTGAGTGGGGACGCGATCCTTGAATAAACCACTCGCTGCCGTGGTGCGCACGCCCGCCGTGTCCACCAGGTCTTTGAGGGCGATCGGGATACCGTGGAGCGGGCCCTTCCAACGGCCTCGCTGGATCTCTGCTTCCGCTGCACGAGCATCGACCAGCGCGGAGTCGGCCGTGACGGTGATGAAGGCGTTCAGCTTGGGATTGAGCTGTTCAATGCGGCCGAGACACGCTTTCGTCAACTCCACGGGAGAGATCTTCTTGCTGTGCACCAGTTCAGCTGCTTCGGAAAGAGTGAGCGACGAGAGACTTGCATTGTTGGCAACCGGTTGAGCTTCGCCTCCGGCTGGAGCGGCGCCGATTGCGATTCGCGGAATCAGTGTCCCCGCCGCTCCGGCCAATGCTGTTTTCACAAACAACCTGCGAGACAAATGCGCAATTCTCATGCGGCCCTCCTCTGCGCGAAACTTGGACGCCATGAAGAGAGTGGAGCGCCCGCGCACCACTGCTTACTTATGACATCTCGTGAAACTCTACACGATGAATCCACTCGAGTCTTCTGCGCTCGGGCTGTCGGAGCTTCTTGAAAAAAGGTTTACACTCGGGAACAAGTTGAGTAACATTCTCCGAGCAAAGGGGAATATTAATGACCTTTCGGGTTCTAGCCATACTGTCAGGATGCGTGCTGCTAGCCGTTAGTGCCAGCTCGCAGACTGACACGAAAGCTTGGACGACTCCGTCTGCCGAGCAAATAAACGCGGTTTACCCCGAGGTGGAGGCACTCTACTTCGATCTGCATCAAAGTCCAGAGCTCGCCATGCATGAGCAGCAGACGGCAGCGAAGCTGGCTGACCGCGTCAAGGCAATGGGATACGAGGTGACAACCGGCGTCGGCGGCACCGGCATTGTTGCCGTACTGCGCAACGGCAAGGGTCCCACGGTACTTTTGCGAACCGACATGGACGCCCTTCCGATCGCAGAAGAGACAGGCGTGCCTTATGCCAGTCATGTTGTCGTCAAGAGCGATTCTGGATCCTCGATCCCGGTTATGCACGCCTGTGGTCATGACATCCACATGTCCAGTTGGATCGGGACCGCCAAATTGATGGCAACAAATCGGGATCGGTGGCACGGCACCTTGATTCTCATTGGCCAGCCGGCAGAGGAGACAGGCGAAGGAGCACCGGCCATGATCAAGGACGGGCTGTTTACGCGCTTCCCGAAACCTGACTTCGCCG
>DATBZX010000104.1:0-6461 GCA_036512955.1 Terriglobales bacterium | reverse complement strand
CCAACGCATCGCTGCAATCGACGGCGGCCGACTACTACAATGTGACCCTCGTGCTCGCAGCCGAGCTTGCCGCCGACTACTTCAGCCTGCGCGAGCTCGACGCTGAAATGCAAGTCGTGCAGGAAGCAGTCACCATTCAGCAAAAAGGACTGAAACTGGTGGACGCACGGCACACGGGTGGCGTGGCCTCGGGACTCGACCTGGCGCAACAGCAGACGCTGCTCGATTCCACCCAGACACAGCTCTATCTCGTGCAACAACAGCGCGCACAATTTGAACACGCCATCGCGGTGCTCACTGGGAATGCGGCGTCGACCTTCAGTATTCCGGCGTTGCCGCTGAACGCGACTCCGCCGCCAGTTCCGCTGGGTGTGCCGTCCGATCTGCTGGAGCGGCGTCCGGATGTCGCCACCGCCGAGCGTCAGATGGCTTACGAGAATGCGCAAGTCGGGATTGCCACCGCCGCGTTTTATCCGCAGCTCACCATCTTTGGCGGAGGTGGTGTGCAAAGCACCGCCATAACCAACTTGTTTATGGGACCCAGTGCGATCTGGGCTGTGGGCGGCGATTTGTTGCAGCCGGTTTTTCAGGGCGGACGCAATCGCGCCAACCTGGCAGCGACAAAGTCGGCCTATAACGAGGCAGAGGACAACTACCGCGAGTCGGTGCTGACGGCGTTTCAGCAGGTGGAGGACGGGCTTTCGGGGCTGAACACTCTGTCGCAGGCCGTCAACACGCAGAACGCAGCCGTGGCCGATGCCCGTCGCGCCCTCGAACTTGCTAACAACCGTTACGTTGGCGGAGTCACCAGTTACCTCGACGTCATTACCGCGCAATCCGCGCTGCTGACGAATCAGCGTCTGGCTACGCAACTCCTCGGCCAGCAAATGGTTACATCAGTGTACTTGGTCAAAGCGCTGGGCGGAGGCTGGGATGCCTCGCTGATCCAGAACGAACAAGTCCATCCCAAGGCTATCCAGACGATCCAGCAATAGGAGCTGAAATCGCCAATTCCTGCTTACCAAAGCGGGCTTGCGACGTATAATCTACCGTGGACATGCCTCCTCTAACCTCGCCGGACAAGCCGCTGAACCCAGCCTGCTGGCGACTTCTGCTGGTGGCGGCGTGCGTGCTGGTCTTCGCATTTGCGCTGCACGCCAAGGTAGCGGTCTATCACCAATCCACGCAACCCCAAACCTCCACGTCCGACAAGCTATGGCTGGATGGCCAGAAGATGATTGAGCCACCGATTGTTCCCGCTGCCAGCGTTCTGTGGCTTGCGACTTTGGTAATTCTGCTTTACGCTCCGCAATCCGAAATGCGGTTTGCGGTGGTTGACCGTACCCCAGGTATTTCCCGGGCGCCTCAACTCTCCTGGCACCGTTTCCTCCGTCCTCCTCCTGTCCGTTAGTCCCGAATCCGCTTCCTGAAATTACTGTTTCTCGCTTCTTCTCAACGGGGTATCGAATAATTCAGCCCCAAAACCGGGATGGCTCGGGTCTTAGCGGCATGCCATCTCGAATGCAAGAGGAAGGCCAAATGAATTTAAGTCGCAACCGCAAGCTGCTTGTGCTTGGCGGAGCGGGGCTGTGCCTGTTGATCGCGATACTGGTCGTCGGCCGAGTGCGTGCCGGTGCGCCTTCACACACCCGTAATGGGCGCGATGTCGTCCCTGCAGCGATAGCGATCGCCAAGCGCGCTCCCATTGGAAACACGTTCTCGGTCGCGGGAGAGTTTCTTCCCTACCAGGAGATTGAAGTCCACGCCAAAGTTGCGGGATACATTCGCAAGATCAACGTCGATATCGGCGACCGGGTGAAGACTGGGCAGGTGCTGGCCGTTCTGGAAGTGCCGGAACTCATGGCCGAGTTGCAGGGCGCTGGGGCCGGTGTGCGCCACAGCCAACAGGAAATCGAACGAGCGCAGAACGAAGTGGCGCGCAACCAGGCGCAGTACGAAGCGTTGCACTCCAATGCAGTGCGTCTGGCGCAGGCTTCCAAGGCGCGTCCCGGTCTCGTCGCTCAACAAGAATTAGACGATGCCGAGTCCAAGGATCGCGCGGCACAAGCGCAGGTCGAGTCGTCGAAGTCGGCGCTCTCCGCAGCCCGGCAGCAACTGGAAATGTCGCAGGCCACCAACAGCCAGGCTTCGGCCATGTCCGACTACACCCGCATCACTGCGCCCTTCGATGGCGTGGTGACCTGGCGCTACGCCGACACCGGTGCGCTAGTGCAGGCCGGGACTTCCAACAACAATTCAGCGCCCGTGGTGAAGCTGGCACAGGTCAACATTCTGCGGCTGCGGATACCGGTTCCTGAATCGCTAGCCGCAGCGGTTCGGATCGGCGAACCTGCCGACGTAACGGTAACGTCTTCGGGCGAACACTTCACCGGCCACGTGACACGATTTACGGATGCGCTCGATCGCACCACCCGCACCATGCAGGTGGAGATCGACGTTCCCAATGAAACCTACAAGCTGCAGACGGGAATGTATGCCAATGTCGCGCTGGAAGTGCAAAACCACGGAAACGCGCTGACCGTCCCGATCCAGGCGGTGCAGCATCACGACGGCAAAGCCAGCGTGCTGGTGGTGGATCAGCAGAACCGGGTGCAACAGCGCGAAATCCAGACTGGCCTCGAAGATCCCAACCAAGTCGAGGTATTGGCGGGACTGAACGAAGGCGAGCGAGTCATCGTGGGCAACTTCGGCTCGTTCCAGCCCGGACAAGTAGTGGAACCGAAGCTGACAAAGTTCAACTCCGACGTGAACCAGGGAGGGGCTGACTGATGCCAGGCTTTGCGATCCGTTACCCCTTCTTCATCGTCATGATGTGCCTAGTCATCGCGGTAGTCGGCGTGGCGACGATGGCGCGCATGCCGGTCGATCTGTTTCCCGACATCAATATCCCAGTCGTCGTGGTGGCGACGTTCTACAACGGCATGCCGCCGGAGCAGATTGAAGCTAACATTACCAATCCATTCGAGCGCTTCTTTACTCTCGGCAGCGGCATCGATCACATCGAGTCACGCTCGCTAACCGGAGTGAGCTTGATCCGTGTGTACTTCCAACCCGGCACGAATGCTGATGCCGCCGTGAGCTCGATCTCGAACCTGGCAATGGCGCAGTTGCGGCGACTTCCTCCCGGAACTTTGCCTCCAGTGGTGCTGAAGTTCGATGCGTCGAGCTTGCCCGTGTGCCTGATCACACTGAAGGGCGCGGGACTCACCGAGACCGAACTCCATGACCTTGGACAGTTCACGGTGCGCAACCAGATCGCCAACGTGCCCGGTGCGTCAGTGCCGCAACCGTTTGGCGGGAAGTATCGCCAGATCCAGGTGTATGTCGATCCGGTAAAGCTGGAAGCCCACCAGTTGAGCCTGATGGACGTAGTGCGGACGGTGAACCAGGCAAACGCAATTCTGCCGGCGGGCGACGTTCGCATTGGCCCGAAAGACTACAACATCTACACCAATAGCCAGCTTCCGACGACGGAAGAAATCAATCGCCTGCCGCTGAAGACCGAAGCCAACGGTGAGGTCATGGTGGCGGATGTTGGCGTCGCACGGGACGCCAATGCCATCCAGACCAACATCGTGCGGGTCGATGGCCAGCGCTCGGTATACCTGCCGATCCTGAAGCAGGGCGGCAACAGCAACACCATCTCGATTGTTAATGGAATTCGCAACTCATTAAAAGACCTGCTCGATGTCCCTAAGACGCTGGTGACCCGCGTGGTGTTCGACCAGTCGGTGTTCGTGAAGACCGCCATTGCCAACCTCGGCAAGGAAGGCGGCATCGGACTGGTCCTCACCGCGTTCATGATCCTGATTTTCCTGGGAAGCTTCCGGGCCACGATTGCTGTGCTGTTATCGATTCCACTGTCTGCGATTGCCGCGTTTCTGGCCATCAACGCCGGAGGAGGCTCGATTAATTCCATGGTGCTGGGCGGGCTGGCGCTGGCCTTCTCTCGTCTGATCGACAACTCCGTGGTGGTGCTGGAGAACATCTTCCGCCATCTCGAGGAAGGCGAGAGCCCCGAAGTTGCCGCCGAACGCGGTGGACAGGAAGTTGCACTACCCGTACTGGCCGCGACCTTCACCACGGCGATCGTATTCTTCCCGGTAGTCTTTCTTTATGGAGTGAGCCGGTTCCTCTTCATGGCGCTGGCGGCTTCGGTGGTGTTTTCGTTGTTCGCGTCGTACATGGTGGCGATGACCGTGGTTCCGCTGTTCTGCGCGCGGTTTATCAAGGGCCATGGCTCGGTCGCCCACCACGGCAGCAAGACGGCCTTCGCGCGCTTTGTGAACGGCTTCAACCACAAATACGACCGAATGCTCATGCATTACGACATCGCTATCAACAAAACGCTGATGCGTCCCACGGCCACTGTGTACGCAATTCTCGGAGTATGCGTGCTTAGCCTCGGGCTGTATCCCTTGCTGGGAGTTTCGTTCTTCCCCCGCACCGATCCGGGACAGTTCGTGATCAACATCAAAGCGCCCACGGGAACTCGCATTGAGCTGACCAACGAATACATCAAGCATGTGGAGGAAGACATTCGGCAGGTTGTACCGGCCAGCGACCTGGGAATGATCGTCTCCAACATCGGCATCACGTCTGACTTCTCCGCGATCTATACCACTAACTCGGGGCAGCACACGGCATTCGTCCAGGTCAGCCTGAAGGAAGACCACAAGGTCGGCAGCTACGAATACATGGATCGCGCCCGGCGAAAACTCTCCGACGATTTGCCGGAACTCTCGACGTATTTCCAGGCCGGCGGCCTGGTAGACGCCGTCGTAAACCTTGGACTGCCCGCTCCGATTGACCTTCAGGTCAGCAGTAGTGACATGAAGTCGGCATACGCCACCGCGCAAGACCTCGCTCGGAAAGTTCGAGGAGTGAAAGGTGTCAGCGACGTTCTGGTTCCGCAGGACCTCGACTATCCCGGCATCAGTCTCGACGTAAACCGCGAGATGGCGGCGAAGCTCGGCCTGTCATCACAGGAAGTCGTGGACAACGTGATAACCGCGTTGACGTCCAACGGCATGATTGCCCCCAGTTACTGGGTCGACCCCAAGAACGGCAACAACTACATGCTTACAGTGCAATATCCCGAGACGCAGGTGAAATCGTTGCTCGACCTGAAACAGATTCCGATTCACGCCAGCAACAATCTGAACCCTACCGATCTCGAAGCCGTGACCAGCACGAAGGTCATCAACACTCCGACCGAGGTGGACCACTACCAACTGCGGCGCGTCATCGACGTGTATGTTGCGCCATCTTCGGAGGACCTGGGCGGCGTGGCCAATCGGGTGGACAAGGTCATCGGCGACACCAAGATACCCGACGACGTGCGTGTCACCATGCGCGGCTCAGTCGAAGGTATGCGCCAGTCCTTCAAGAGCTTTGGGATCGGACTGCTGCTCTCTATCGTGCTGGTGTACCTGATCCTGATGGCGCAGTTCGCTTCCTTCATCGACCCATTCATCATCCTGTTGGCGATTCCGCCGGGCATCACCGGTGTGCTGGTGTTTCTGCTGATCACCGGCACAACGCTGAACGTCATGTCGCTGATGGGCGTGATCATGATGACCGGCATCGTGGTGTCAAACAGCATTCTTATCGTCGACGTGATTCGCACCTACCGGAGAGAAGGGATGCCGATTCGAGAGGCCGTCGCACTGGCCTGCAGGGTGCGTTTGCGGCCGATCCTGATGACCTCGCTGGCGACCATCCTGGGAATGATTCCCATGGCGCTGGCGCTCGAGGCAGGGAGCGAGCAGTACGCGCCGCTGGCGCGCTCGATTATCGGCGGACTGACGGTCTCTGTCGTCGTGACCGTGTTCCTGGTTCCTGCTGCGTATCTGCTGATCCACCGCAAAGAAGAGCAACCCACTCCGGAGGTGCAGGCGTGAGAAGGAAGACATTCCTGATTCTGTTGGGCGTCACGTTTCTGACGGCTGGGATGGCGGCGCAGGTCCCAGCCGCGAATTCTGCACCGACGAATCCTACACAGGTTCCGGCACAACCTGCCCCCGCTTCGGCAGCGCTTCGCTTGACCGTGCAGGACGCCGAAGCGCTGGCGTTGCGCAACAATCCGCAAGTTTCTGTGTATCGCCTGCTGGCCATGGCATCACAACAGGTAACGCGTGAAGCCAAGTCAAACTACTACCCCAATATCTACGGCAGTGTGACGGCGGTCGAACCGCAACCCGGAAGCCGAATCGCGGCAGGTGCCCTGAACAACCCGATCATTTACGAGCGTGTGGCGGCGGGAGTGACGCTGGCGCAACTCATCACCGATTTTGGCCGGACGAACAACTTGGTGGCGACTGCCGCACTTCGCGCCAAAGCCTCGAACCTGAACGCCCAAGCCACGGCTGCACAGATCAAACTCGCGGCAGATCAAGCTTTTTTCAATGCGCTGCAGGCGAACGCTGAATTGAAGGTTG
>DATBZX010000103.1:0-9626 GCA_036512955.1 Terriglobales bacterium | reverse complement strand
GCGGTGATCGGCCCGCTGGTCGAGGTTCCGGTGATGATCGCGCTGGTGAATGTGGCGTTCTACTTCCAGAGGCGCTACTACGGAGGGGCGGTTACAAGGAAGATTGCGGCCGCCGTCTAACTCCTCGTGTGGCCGACGAGGAATCGCCGTCTCTCTCGCAATCCAAGCTGAGCCCTGCCGGTTGGGATAACGTACGATATGGCCTTCTCATCCCATCTGTTCGCGACAGCAATCGAGAACGGGCTGGCCGTGTGAACCGCAGCCGACCGGAAAACGCCGAAGCGCGAGCCTCAGCCTTTCCATGTCTGGACGCGGGCACAAATTGGAAGCAGCCGCAGACTCCCACGCGCCGATATTGACACTGGGGCTTATCCTGAACTGTTCGAACAAAGCCGAACATTCTCGCGGGTACAGCAAGGAACGGACATGAAGACGGTACGAGCCATACTACTGTCGGGGGCGGTTGCCTGGAGTTTGTGGTTGCCAAACCTCTTGGGACAAGACGTACAAGTAACCTCCGAGAGCGGCGTCATCACGCTGAGCGTGATGGCACAGAAGTCATATGCGTTGACGGTCTCCGGCCGGGCGAAGACCCCGGTATTGAGCGTAGCCTGCCAGCAAAAGGGGAAGAAACTCACGCACGCAATCACGTTTTCGCCTGGAAGCATTCTGACCGAACAAGAGTTCTCAACCTACGCAAACTCCGCATCGCTGGTGTTGGGTATGACCATCGGAGGACACAAGCAATCGACGACCTGGGTGTCTCACACTAACCTCCAATCCTTCGACTACTTCGGCAAAACTGAGCCAGAGCGAATCCAGTTCCTGCAAGCCCTGCTGAGTGTGCCAACCGTCTCCTTCGACTTCACACCGTTCCTCACGGGTACACCCACTTCGAGCACGTTCGACCTGACCGGACTGCGAACAGAATTCGACAAACATCCCGAGTGCGCCATGAAGTAGTTGTAAGTCGAGGCGCGGGCCTCGGATTTTTACACTCGCGCGAACAATTGGGCTGCTGTCCCGTTGAGAGAAGGTGCTCTGGAATCACGCAAGAGAGTAAGTTGATCTCCAAAATGAAACACAAGACGTGAGCGCACCTAAGTGGGTGCTTGGGCTGTACCTGGGGATAGGCGGTGCGAAATAGCCAAGTCGCTCGCGAACCAAGTTTAGCGCTCCTGGCCGGCATTGGGTACGAGTTGGCCTGATATCGCCAGTTAACATGGTTTGAGCTGAGGAGTCGCACCAAACTGCTGACCCTGTAATGCGCGATGAGCGGGCAGAGGAAAGCCGGGGAGCAACTCCCCGGCGTATTAGACGAAACTCAACCAAATTACACTTTAATCTTGCGGCGAAGCATACCGGCGAAGCCAAGGACGCCGGAACCCATCATGATCAGCGTTCCCGGTTCTGGGGTATTGGTGCCGCCCGAAATCTGAAAGTTGTCCACGCCGACCTCGTAACTAGGGGGGGTTAAATTCGGAACTCCCTGGAAATGGAAGGTGACCGAGGTTGCGCTCGGAACGAAGCTCATCGAGAAGTTCTGCCACGTGAACCAGAACTGACCGCCACCTGGATAGGGAACGCTGGTAAAGATCTGGCCCGCCGTATTCGAACCGGCAGTGAAGCTTACCTGCAACTCGTCCGAAGAAGTGTACTCCGACGACTGAGCCCAACTGAGCGTATAGGTCTGGTTTACGTTGAAGCCAGAAACTGTCTGCTCAATCCAGGAAGCGGCGTTGTCTTCGATACCGCCCAACGCAAGGAACTGGCTGCCATAGGGTGTGTTGCCATACGTGTTGTTGTTGATCAGGTAGGGCGGTGCGCCGACCCGGAATGTAGTCCATCCCGTGGGATCGACGGACTGAAATCCGGTTGTGGCGTCCACCTCAAAGCTATTGTTGACGAACGATGGAGCTGCCATCGCCCCAGATACGAGCAGCAACACGGCGGCGCATGTTGCCAAAGTAAGTACACTCATTCTCGTTTGTAATTTCATCCATCCTCCCGGCCAAAAGTGAGGTAAGTTCCAAATGGTTAGTCTGCACGTGGTATTCCGTTACGGATGCCTTAGAATCAATTGATTACGAAGCCAGAACAGACGGAGTGCGCAACAATTTGCGACTAATAGAGGTATTTCTTCCCATTTTGGCACCACCGTTTGACGGGGAATGACACTTAGCTTCCCATTAATCAGCAATCCCAACGGGGCTCGTCGTCATGGCGTTTAGCATAGCTTTCGTGAAATCGCCAAGTCAGTCGCAAGCCGGGCCGACGTTTCGTTACGGGATTGGGATTGAGATGGCCGAATGTCGCCAGCTATCGTTATGTTTGAACTGAGGGATCCTACCAACCGGTTCACGATTTGACGCCGATCAACAACGAGGCGCGGTGACCGCGAAGAAGAAAGCCGGGGACATGCCCCGGCTTTGAATAGCAGAGATCAAACCGACTACAAGTTGATCTTGCGGCGCAAAACGCCTGCCAGGCCGACGATTCCCGAGCCGAGCAGGAATAGCGAACTGGGTTCGGGTGTGACGCCGCTTCCAAAGTTATCCGCCTGCGCTGTGCCATACAAGCCCAACCCGATACCGGTGCCTCCGGTCGCGGTCCCGTAGGTATAACTGTAGGACTGCTCGATGATGCCATCGAAGTCGTCATCAATGTCGAGCGTGGCTGTCATTCCTGAATACGACGCGAAGATTCGCCCGGATGTAAACGGGCTAGTCAGGGGGAAGAAATTGCCGCCACCGTTGTTACCGTAGTAGAACGCGCCATAGTTGAAACACGACCCGCTGCATCCCTGATTCTGCACTTTGATGAAGTAATTGTTGTTGGCGTCGAAGTAGCCGAGATCGAGTGCGATGTATGCGAGGCTGCTGTCCACCGACAAAACGTCGACAAACGCGTTGTTGGCGCTGACGCCGTTATATGTCAAAAGGTTGGAAGACTGGCCTCCGCTTCACCGACATATCGACACGGCTTGGTTAGAGCGGCTCGGTGCGCGTCGCTCCGGTCATGTTGGCGGGCGGGTCGGAAAACGTTTTACCCGGCGCAAAGGCGGCTTTCTCGTAATGATCGCCGGCTCTACGGATCACATCGCGCCAGCCGTCGTCCCAAGTGATGCGCGCTTCATCGCCATGCATCGTCCATGTGCCATGGGGTGATCCCTGAGTCTTGGTCGCCTTACCCTCGCGCTCCAGCGTTATGTAGAACGTCATACTGCCCACGCCAGTGCCCACTTCCCAGCGGCCGACAAAACTGGCGCTCGAGGGTGATTTGGGTTTGCTGGTCTGCCCGAAAGCCAGACACGCAACCAACAGTGCAAATGCGGAAGTCCTGAGAATGAGCTTGAGCATCGCCAATCTCCTATGAATGCGAATTTATTTTCGACTTCACGAACTCACCATTCTATGCGCAAGTTGAAGCGAAATCATCGCGGTTGCGAGATCGCTGCAACAGCCGCAACTCACGCCGAAGGATAGGGCACCAAGTGTCGAAATCAAGGTTAGATCGCTGTTTGGATTAGGAGTTGCAATTTCCTGATCTTGGAGCACAATAATTCCAGCGGGAAGTGGTGTTGCAACCAAGCTAACGAAATTCCCGTGGAACGTGGGCTAGGTCCAAAATGCGCCTCCGCAGAAGATGGTGCTTAGAAACTGTCGCGCTGGCTGTCCTGCTTTATTCCCCTTGCTTACCTATAGAGAGCGCGTTCGCCCAGGACGCGCAGCCTAGGAACACCGGCCGGATTAGCGGCATGGTGGTCAACAGCGTGACCCATGAACCCATAGGGCGAGCGCTGGTCGTTTCCACGGACAATCGGTTTGCGACCATGACGGACAGTTACGGTCGCTTCGAATTCATAATTCCTCAAGCTGGTGCAGGCCAATCTCCGGCAACCGCTGTGGGTGCACCAATAAGTGTCGGTGCGAACCTTCGGCCCTACGCCTTCTCGGCCCGCAAGCCGGGGTTCCTGAACGATCCGAACGATCCATATCAGCCCTTGGATCGCGTGCCCGCCGGAAGCGATGTAGTCATCTCCCTCGTTCCCGAAGCTTTGATTGTCGGCCATATTTCACTTCCTACCTCTGAGCCTCCCGACAGTATTCAGGTCGAGCTCTATGTGCTCCAGATGCGTGAGGGCCGAGCGCACTGGGCCTCAGCGGGGATGCAGGCCAGTCGTTTCAATGGGGAATTTCGTTTTGCCGGCCTTGCCGCGGGGACCTATAAGTTGCTCACCCATGAGTTGATGGACAACGATCCGCAGACTGCGGCTCCGGGAGGACAGGGCTACGGTTATGCTCCGGTCTATTATCCCGGTGCGGGCGACTTTGCTTCGGCGGCTACCCTGCAGCTAACACCGGGCAAGACGGAGGATGTGAAGCTGTCGCTGGTGAAGCAGCCCTATTTTCCAATTCGAGTTCCGGTGACCAATGCACCACCCGGCACGCAGCTCAGCATCAAGGTTGCAGTGCAAGGTCGCGATGGTCCGGGTTTTGAATTGGGCTACAACCCAGAAGAGCAAGTGATTGAGGGTCTGCTGCCCAACGGAAGCTACCGGCTGGAAGCCGCGAGCTATGGGCCCAATGTTGTAAGCGGCGCGGCCAACATCACGGTGCGCGGCCCGCTGCAGGGGCCGATTCTTCCGGTGGTGACGACTCCTGCGATCAATGTCCAGGTCAAGGAAGAATTCACCTCCCGGGAAAACCCAGGCACAGGAAGCGCGACCGGCGGAGTTGGCAGTATCAATCGCCAACGGCCGGGACGCGACGTCATGGTGATGCTGGAACCTGCGGACGACTTCGGTCTGCAAAGAGGCGCATCATCGCGTCCGCTTTCGGGCTCGTCCGACGGCCCGCTGCTGGTGGAACAGGTCGTGCCCGGACGCTACTGGGTGCGCGTGCAAGCGGGACGCGGCTACGCGTCGTCGGTGACTTCCGGGGGAGTGGACCTGCAGCACCATCCTCTGATCGTCCCAACCGGCGGCTCGGCCCCTGCGATTGAAGTAACGCTGCGAGACGATGTCGCCGTTATCGAAGGAACGATAGAAGGAGCGAGTTCGCTGGCGCGGCCGTCCACTCTGGTCTCGCCTGCACCTGACGGCCAAGCCGGTCCCGCAGCTTCGGCCGCGGCTGGGCATGTCTATTGCATTCCGCTGCCCGACAGCCCGGGACGATACAGCGAAGCGGAAGTCTCCCCGGAGGGGAAGTTCACGCTCTCCTTCCTGCCGCCGGGCGATTATCGCCTGCTGGCTTTTCGCCGCCGCCAGCCTGACCTTGCCTATGAAAACTCTGAGGCCATGCGCGTCTATGACGGGAAGGGAACGGTTGTCCGCCTGAATGGCGGCCAAACCGAGCATGTGCAACTGCCGTTGATTACTACGAGTGAATAAGATGCAAAGTTCTCCGCTGTTGCGTTGCCTCGTTTCTGTGGTTATCGGCTTGGCGCTGCATTGCGCGCCCGCGGCGCTGTCGGCTCAGTCGGTGGGCAGCGGTGAGTTCCGGGTTGCCGGAACCGTAGTCAACAAGATCGGCGGACATCCACTGGCCGGCGCCCGCGTGCTACTGGGTGACGCCAGGAACCGCGAGAATGTGCAGTCGATGGTCACTACCGACGACGGCCGGTTTGCGTTCGCGGCACGCGCGGGCAAATATTCCCTGACCGCCGAGAAACGCGGATTCCTCACCACCGCTTACAAAGGGCACGAGCAGTTCTCCACCGCGATCGTCACCGGAGCAGGATTCGATACGGAGAACCTGGTTCTCCATCTCGCCCCCAACGCGGTGCTCAGCGGCAAGGTCTTCGATGAGTCGGGAGAGCCCGTCCGCGATGCGACAGTCCTGGTGTATCGCGAAGACCACGCATCGGGCATCAGCCAGATCCGGCCTGTCCTGCAATCGACAACCGATGACCAGGGAGCGTACGAAGCGACCCCGCTGGGTGACGGAACCTACTTTGTGTCGGTCCACGCAAAACCGTGGTACGCGGTGCATCCCTTCAAGCTGCCGGGAGTCGGGCCGGCCGCGGTGGATTCGTCTCTCGACGTCGCCTATCCCATTACCTATTACGGTGACGCCACCGAAGCCGACGAGGCCACACCCATCCCCATCCGAGGTGGCGATCGGATTGAAGCTGACATCCATCTCGGTCCGGTCCCCTCCCTTCATCTCATTGTGCACACGGGGGAGGATGTCACCCATGGCTTCGCCATGCCTATGTTTCAAAAACAGTCGTTCGATGGAATGGCCCGGGTTGAAACGGCTGAAGCGCGCATGACGAGCCCGGGCACGTTTGAGCTGACGGGAATAACTCCGGGCCGCTACACGGTTCGCGCTCTCGGGTCTCGGAACGGTCAGATGCCTGAACCGACCGAGGTGGATCTCAGCAGCAACACTTCGGAACTGGACATGTCGTCGGGCAATCCGGTGAGCACCGTGACTGCGAAAGTTCAGGTGGTGGGCGAGGCCAAGCTGCCGGTACCCCTGGGCGTGGCGATGCGGAATGCCAAAGGGCGGGTGGTAACCGGAGCGAATGTAAATCCCGAGGGAGAGGCAACGTTCAGGAATGTGGTTGCTGGTGAATACACCTTCGTGGCCGGTTCTCCCACGAAGCCCTATTCCGTGAAGATCGCATCGGGCAGCGGCGCGCCAGGCGGGCGCAAGCTCACCGTGCCGGCGGGTTCGTCGCTCCAGGTGACGCTCTCCCTGGTTGGCGGCGAGACCACAATCGAAGGCGTCGCGCAACGATCCGGAAAACCGTTTGCCGGTGCGATGGTGGTTCTGGTGCCGAAAGACCCGGAATCAAACCATGAACAGTTTCGGCGAGACCAGAGCGACATGGATGGAACCTTCAGCCTGCTACAAGTGGTCCCCGGTTCCTACACCGTCGTCGCGATCGAAAATGGCTGGGACCTCGACTGGGGGAAACCGGCGATCCTGGCACGGTACGTCAAGATGGGGCAACCCATCAACGTGACGAGCCAGGCAAAAGGTTCGACGCAACTCGCCACTCCGGTCGAAGTGCAACCCAAGTAGAGGCGCCACCAGCGAACTGCCTGCGATTTGTCGGGGTGCGCGGCGTCACCACACGCGGGGGAGGGTCAACAGGTAGCAAGCGTAGTAGAAATTTGGTGCGGCCGGCCGTGACGGCGGGTGCAGCTGCCTGTGATGGAAGTCTCTTGGTTGCCGCACCGCCGACTCATTGCGGCTTGCGCCGGGTCCCCGGCGCGGCTAGAATTTCGTGTTTCCGACAGTTTCGATTCCGCAGATCAGTTGTGCGGCGACGGGCTCGTCCCGTTAGCGTTGTCATACCAGAAGCAGGCGTTGCGTTCAGGCCGCTTCGCCTGCGCGGGGTCGTGGTCGTGCCATTCAGCAAGACGGAGGCATTTATGAAGTCAAGAGTTGCAGTAGTTGCGGCTTTGGCGGTGGTACTTCTCAGCATCGGCGTCCTGATTTCGTGCGAGAAACCCAAAGCGCCCGAGCAGGCGCAGCAAGCCGGCGGAACCGCTCCGGTACAAACCGAGGCGCGCGTCGAAAAGAATCCTGACCGCAACGCCTACTTCGGTGAGGAACACATCCACACCAGTTGGTCGATGGACGCCTGGCTCATGGGCAACCGCATTACCGACCCCAACGACGCCCTCAGGTACGCCCAGGGTCAGACCATCAAGCACCCCATGGGCTACGACATCACGATCGACACGCCCATGGACTTCATGGGCGTCACCGACCACTCCGAATACGTAGGTATCACAGCCGAGGCGAACACTCCGGGATCGGCCGTCAGCAAGATGCCCGAGGCACAACCTCTCATCCTAAAGAACCCGAACGACCAAGCCGAGATTCAACGGGCCTTTACGTACCTCGTAGGCCTGAACAGCGGGCCTCCCGTGAAGGCGTTTATGAGCCCCGCGGTGGCCGGCTCAATCTGGAAGAAAAACGTCAGCATCGCGGATGCGAACAACCATCCCGGCAAGTTCACTGCGTTCTGCTCGTACGAGTGGACATCCATGCCGAACTATCGCAACCTGCACCGCAACATCTTCTTCAAAGACTGTGCCAAGGTGCCGGAAATGCCGTATAGCTCGCTCGATTCCAACCATCCGGAAGATCTCTGGAAGTGGATGGACTCGCAACGCAAGGCGGGCAACGAGTTGCTCGCCATCTCCCACAATGCCAACCTCAGCGACGGCTGGATGTACCCCGTCGACCTCGACAGCTTCGGACGTCCCATCGACGCTGCTTGGGCTGCCTCGCGCGACCGCAACGAACGCCTGGTTGAGATCAAACAGATTAAGGGACAGTCGGAAACTCATCCCCTACTCTCGCCCAATGACGAGTTCGCCAGCTACGAGCTCTTCCAAGACGGTCTGCTGGGTCAACCGCCGACCGGTGGCCGCATCGATCATATTCAAGGCAGCTTCGCCCGGCAGGCCTACAAAGACGGCATCACTATGCAGGACGTACGTGGCTACAACCCGTACAAGTTCGGGATGGCCGGCGGCTCCGATTCGCACAATACCGGCAGTCCTTACCGCCAGGACAATTTCTATGGCGGTCACGCTCAGATCGACGGAACCCCCGACCGGCGCTTGGCCGGAGTTCTGGCATTTGGCACCCTCGACGTGCGCTTGGAAAACCCCGGCGGCCTCACCGGTGTCTGGGCCGAGGAGAACACCCGCGCCTCCCTGTGGGACGCGATGTATCGCAAGGAGACCTTCGGCGTCAGCGGCCCGCACATCAAGGTGCGCTTCTTCGGCGGATGGGAGTACAACAAAGACGTCCTGAACGCCAGCGACTGGGTACATCAGTCGTATGCGAAGGGCGTTCCCATGGGCGCCGACCTGCCTCCGCTAAAGGGCACGGCTCCGACGTTCGTTGTCTGGGCGGTGAAGGACCCAACTTCCGGCAACCTTGACCGCATCCAGGTCATCAAGGGCTGGACCAAGAACGGTCAGAGCTTCGAGAAGATTTTCGACGTGATCTGGTCCGGCGACCGCAAGCCTGACAAGTGGTCGGGCAGGGTTCCGGCGATCCAGAGCACCGTGGACCTGGAGAAGGCCACCTACACCAACACCGTGGGTTCGACGGAACTGAAAACTGTCTGGACCGATCCCGAGTTCGATGCCAGTTTGCATGCGTTCTACTACGCTCGCGTGCTGGAAATTCCCACTCCGCGCTGGACCCTCATCCAGGCAGTTAAGGCCGGCCTGACACCGCCGGACGTGGTGCCGCTCACCGGACAAGAACGCGCCTGGTCTTCGCCCATCTGGTACACACCCACTGCCGATGCCCGCAAGAATGCGCCTGCCGGCATGACCGTGGCCGACCTGAAGGCGAAGGGCGCAACGGCATTGGGAGATGCACAACTCAAGGCGCTGATCGTGGGCAAAGCTTTCTGGGTGCGCAACAACGCGACCGGTGAGCAGTTCAGCGTCAGCTACACCGCCGAAGGCCAGAGCACCATCTGGCATATCGGCAGGAACGTCTCAATTCCAAGCCACTACGGCAACCCGGTTCGCGACGGCTACCAGGGAGTGACCACGCCGTACAAGATTGAAGGTGGCAAAGTGGTGACCACAATTTCCCAGGAATCGTATGCGATGACTGTGTACAAACTTGGCGACA
>DATBZX010000102.1:0-42204 GCA_036512955.1 Terriglobales bacterium | reverse complement strand
GTGAAGAAGGGCACACGAAGACTACGTGTTTGATAGGCTGGGTGTGAAAGCGCAGTAATGCGTGAAGCTTACCAGTACTAATCGCCCGTTCGGCTTGACCATAAAATTTACTTGGCGCACCTGGCGAACCTGCCAGCGTGTACGGATCTCGACGGAGATCCAGTCCTGTATTCCTGATGCTATTCAGTTGTGAGAGATCGCCCGCATGATGCGTGGCGGTGATAAAGCGGACTCTTGAGTCTGCTTTAGCCGGTAGATCGGATCCTCGGATCTGTATCAACTGGTAGAGCGGACCTTTAGGTCCGCGTCACCGGTCACCATCATGATTCGGGGCTTTAGCCCCGGCTCCAGGCGAATGTTCTTTCCAAGATCGACGTAACAGGTCCTGCGTGCATCCCACGCTGAGGGACCGAGCGGCGCAATCCATCGCTCCCACGTCCACGAAGCCGGTGATTTTACCGTGGGGGAAATACCCGTTCCCATCCCGAACACGGAAGTCAAGCCCCGCAGGGCCGATTGTACTGCACGCGAAAGTGTGTGGGAGAGTAGGTCGTCGCCGACATAAATAACGGCCTCATGTGAACAACATGGGGCCGTTTCCTTTTGCGCCGAGATACACCCCTACGCATCGACGCCTAAGTAACCTTAGCAAGGGTCGAGAGGCGGGCCTCCGTCGGATCCTCCGCGGTCGCGATCAGCCTGTCGAGCAGGGCTTGCATATCGCGCTCGTCATTGTCCCGAGCCAGGTACACGTGGATCACCGGAGCGGTTAGTCGCAAGTTGGGTGACGTGTGCCGCAGATGCCGCCAGCGCTCCACCAGCATGGCCTGAACCAGGCCCGAGTCAGTGGCAGTGTCAACCACGAAGAGAAGGCGCTCTACCGGCACTACATCGAACAGGAAGTCCACTTCTTTCTGACAGCCCTTGCGTTGGTCCGAGTAGCCGCGAAGGTCCATCAACACGACATCGGCGCATCTCGCGAACTCTACGACCGCCATGAACCATGTATTGTCATGGCAATTGGCTTGTATATGTTGGAAGCTCAGATCCAGATGCCGGGGGTAACGTTTGAGTTGCTGCAACTCCCCCAGCAGTTGCTCGCGGTTGCGCACGAAGCGTCCGGCGATGCGGCGCCTTTCAATCGCAAGAAAGGCCCACGCAGGCAGCAAAGCCAGCACAATCACGACCAGGCAGCACCAAAACCAGCCTAGCGGGCCGCGATCGAGGTGATAACGAGCCATGATGCTAGTTGATGGCAGCAACAGCACGACGTAGGAAGACAAAATCAAAAACGCGTCCGACCACTTGCGGTGCGCATAATCCTGTCTGAGCAAGGATGCATCCACGACCGTGAAGTAATTGCCGAAATGACGCCAGTATCCCATCAGCCCGCTGAAGGTGAACGACGATGTCGCGTCAATGTTGAATACCCGCAGGATCAGCAGCTTGATACCCGGGATCTCGCGCATCCTCAGCGCGAGCACCGCAAAAACGCCGGCGTGCAGCGCGGCAACGAAGAACAGGGACACGCCGACCAGCCCTTGATCTGGCAGGACGAGAATGCCGCCGATCGCCGTGCCCGCAATCATCGCGACCGAGAGCACCAGCCTCATACGGAGCCCGAAGATCCCACGCAAGACCTCGGGCGCGTACTCCACGTTTGAGACCGAGGCGCCAGTGCCCGGGAAAGCAGGAAGAAGATGATCCGGCGTACCCGCGCCATCCTCTGGTAGAACCGCTGGCGCTTTCGCGAGCGGGACAGGTCGAAGGCCCGGAACCGTTTACGATGCAGCAGGTAACGCATAACGGTGAACAGGAAGAAGCCCAGGCCCACCAGGAATAACGGAACGTTTCGGGTCGCCGCCGCCACCACGGCGTACACCACGGCGATGCCAAGGTCAGCCAGTGCGGTTTGGCGAAAGAGTCGCTGCTCGGATTGCTCCCGCCGCCGGCACAGCTCCGACATCTCGTTGGTTGTCAGATCGGCTTCGTCGAGAGAAATCTGAGGCAGGATGCCGGCGTCTTCCTCGGGCGCCTGTAATTCCTCGATGATCACAGCCTCCTGCTCAGGCGAGGCAGCCATCATCTGCTGGGTGACCTGCCGGATCATCAATCGCCGGACAATGAAAAGCAGAAGCGGCACCAGGACGAGAATGAGAAACAGCGCCGGCACCATGGCATCTGTAATGTTTGAGTCGGACGCGGACGAGCCGCTGTCGGCATAGCAAGCCGCTGCAAAAAGCAGCACCACCAGACTGACACCGGCTGTACCGGCCGCGATCGATTTCATTATGTTGTCCTTATTCTCTTAGTCTGGGCAGGGGAAGTTGGCAGATTAGACTTCGCCGCATCCGGGCCACATCAATGATGCCGGTGATTTTACCGCAGACGACTCCAGTCGTGCCGCAAAGCGGCTCCATAGGTGGAAGAGCGGTGCTTTAGCGCCGCGTCGAGCGTATTTTCTCGTTTGTCATCACGAGGTCGCCGCGGCGACCGAGGGATCTGCTTTTTCTGACAACCGACCACTGCCCACCGACAACTGTTCTTCGTCCTCGCCGACATAAATAACGGCCTCATGTCAAAACATGGGGCCGTTTCCTTTTGCGCCAAAATCTCACTTGACGCCGAAATCGCTTGGGTACTATCCTACGTTCAGTCGTCTGTCGTGGAGAATCGCTGATGCGGTTCCTCCCAAGAGACAGCGACTCAGAGGAAACTTACAATGGCTAACGCTGTCGGGTCGCACACACCCTCGAGTGTGCAACTGTCCTATCAACTCCTCCGTAACACCACCAGCCCTGACGAGACGTTAACCGGGGTCAAATCGTTTGTCGGCAACCTCTCTGCTTTCGAAATTCTGAAGCTGGATACAAGAGAGAACCTTCGTGCCTACCTCGCTGAATACAATCCAAAGAAGCGGAATCGCGTTCATGACGCAATCCGGGGGACCATCCAGACTGAGCCGCAGCGATTCATAACTCGCAACAGCGGGTTCGTGGTGGGCGCCACGCACATCGAGGTCGACGACAATAAGAAATTAATCAGGTTGACTGACCCAAGTATCTTGAACGGGGCTCAATCTCAGGGTGAGATTCGCAAATGGGTGCAGGAAACGTATGGAGACCAGCTCCCGAACGGCTCGGAAGATCCACCGTTCTACGTGCGCGCTGAGTTTATCGTCGACCCCGACTTAGGCGAGGTGGTCGAGACGGCGATCGCGAGAAACACAGCAACCCCTGTGAAATCGATTTCACAGGCCGGAGCCCGTGGTCACTTGGATGAGCTTGAGGCGAGCATCAAGAAAGTACGACCCGAGATTCAGATCCGGAAAAAGGAAACTGACGAGAATGTTTACGACACTCGAAAAATCTTACAATACACTCGCTTGTTGATGCCTTCCGCTATTTCCGGAAGTGAATCCGCCGCAGAGAAGCTGCGGCCGTACAAGAATCCTGAGCAGTGTTTAACCGACTTCTCGGAATGGTACGAGCTAAAAGACAAGGTCGAAGACCCCGTGTATCCGGGCGCTGAGGCTGCTCGCCGAAAGTATCAATTTACTATTGAGATGGCTCCTTATGCCATCGCGGAGTACGAGTACTGGGAGCGGCATGAGGGCTGGAATGGGCATCACGTTTGGGAGGAAACAAAGAAGGGCGGTCGTGCTTGCCGTCGTGACAAAGCGGGAAAGATCGTCTGGGTCTCGCCAGGCTTGGTATTTCCGCTTGTCGGAGCGATGAGCGAGTTCGTCGTCGAGAAGGCACCGAGTAAGTGGGTAGTCTCGAAGCCAGATCTCTTCAAGCCCACCGAGATGATTGCAAAGGCAGTCACACAGTTTCGCAGCGTTGATAGCGATCCGATGCAAATGGGGCGCTCTGCCGGCGCATACGATGCACTGCGCATCTATCCGGGCACCATCGCAGAGGTCATGCGTGACATGGAGGAATCGAAGGAAAAGGTAAAGGTATGAACCTTAACCTGGAGCCCTTTTGTTATTGCTGATGTTACAGAGGCCATCGAGGATATTCCTCGGTGGCCGTTTACTTGTGCCTGACAAACGCGAAGAAAGTTTATGCAAGGCTCTTCGGCTGGGAGTGAACGAACAGAATGAGTGAAAATCCCGACGAAATCCTGAAACTAGAGGCGTATCGAGTAGCAAGAGAGACGCGAAACCTAGAAATCAATCTGTTTTGGCAGAGGTCGAATTATTTCCTGGTCATGACCACGGCAATTGCCGCAGGATTCTTTTCGTTAAAAGACGGCCGATACGGTTTACCCCTGGCCATTCTGGGACTTGTGGTAGCCGCTTTATGGGTTGCGGTTAATCTGGGCAGCAAATTTTGGCAGAGTCGGTGGGAATATAGGTTGAATCTGACGGAGAGAGAACTTCGATCGGATATGAACCTCTTCTCGGCGGACTGGGAAACTGTTCAGGAGGACGTACGCCAAAGCCTTGAGTTTCGAAAGCGGGGTAAACTCCATCACCTTTACTCGAAATCGGTTCTCTTGAAGCCATCGGTGACGCTTATGATGACGCTGCTGTCCCTCGGGTTTGTTCTATTTTGGGTTGCAGTAGTGCTTATTACGATGTATCCGATGGTCGCGGGCTGGTGGTAATCATTCGCCACTGATTGGAGCAGGCGGATGGCGCAAGTGAAAACGGTGACGTCATCGCCGGGTGGCCCGGGCGACGCAAAACTCAACTTGGGTGCCCCGTTCTACCGGAGGTAGGGCGGGGCTTCTCTTGGGTCACAAAGGTTCGGCTGGTGGGGTGGCACCGGCGCTTACTTCTGTTTCAACTGCTGAATGAGCGCGTCGATCTTCTCAGTCAGCCCTGCAACCTTTTGAAGGGAGGGACGAGGGCTGGAATCGTAGAATGGGTGCTGCTTCAGGAGCGACGCGAATTCCGGATGCTTCTCAATCGTTTCTGCTACCGCAATCAGCCATCCATGCTGGCGCTGCAGGTACTCTGCTTCTTGTTTCAGAATCTCAAGAATAGCAATCAATGCTCCGTTGGTTTCACGATCGCTCATGATGAATCCTCCTCTTACCGTGAATAAGGAACTGTTCCACCGCACCCGCGGTACAGGACAGCAGCCGCACGCGACGCTATTTCATGGAACGAAATTCCGATGTGCGTCACCCGAGAATCATAGCAGCGGGATCAGGCTGATGGCTTTTGTTGAGGTGCTGGCGCCCCAAGGAGGAGTCCCTCTGGGCTGTCGCATAACTCTAACGAACCACACCTTTCGACACTTTCCTTTTTGTCTTGCGTCGAAAGCTGCTGCGATGTCCTCGGCGGTCTTCTTGCTTAAAACGGACCTCCTTGGTCTTCGAACCCCAGGCCGTCCTCTCTTTCCCGCCGCTGAAATAGCTCTGGTAGCCGCCTTCGTGCAGTTGGAATGGCATATCCAGAGTATTCATGTGGTCGAAGCGGGTCGATCCTCGCTTGTGGAAGGTCTCGAAGTACGAGGGATACACGAAGTCCGTCATGGGAATTCCGTCCACCTTGAAGAACAGCTCTTCCACCGGGTCGGCCACTTCGTAGTCATACAGGCGGTTCTTCTTGGGCCCCGTGGAGTAGAGGTTCGCCGCCGGATCAATCAGCATCTCGGCCAACTCGTGCGAGGCAGCAACGCTCACCTGGTCCTTTAGCTTCAGGATGTTCTTGACGAACACCTTCGACATCGGCAGGCCCTCCGGAGTCACGTCGTGATAACCCTCCAGGGAAGCGTCCCTTTCACTGTCGAGAAACGCTATGGCCCATGCGCCCTTCAGGAAGCCTTTGGACTTCACCAGTTTGGCCGGCGTGCCCCAGACCGGCGCTAGATGGTCGTCGACGAATTTCTGCATGGCGGCGATCAGGGCATCGAAGTCCACGCCCATCGGCGTCTCGGCGAGCTTGAAGCAGGCGATTCTTGGTACACGATTGCGATACGAGAGTGGATGCATGGACGACTGTGACGTTCTAGGCATCGATTTCCCCCAACTCAAATTTCTGTCTCACGGGCAGAGTGGCGCTCGATCTCAACGGACCGGAATTTCCTTGTTGTTCTCGAAGATGGCACGATATCACACCGTCTCGCCGGACCCCAGCCCCTCTCCGCGTGCCTAATAGCAGACGCCACTACGATTGCCCGATGTGGCAATTGTGTGCCACCAGCCGGGATATAATCTCCGCCCAGCACCTTCGCCAAAGAGGTTCTGATGCTTTCCTCAACAAATTTCTGGATGGGTTTTGCCGGGATTTTCTATCTTGTCGCCGGAGTTTTCATACTTCGCAAAGAGATCAGTGCGGCTCGCGGCTGGGACAAACTCATGACCTTGGGCGCTGTCTTCATCGCCGTTCCACTCGCTGTGTTCGCACCCGAGCATTTCCGCGGCCCCGAGTTTGTGGGGAGTATGGTTCCGTCTTACATGCCGGCGCGCTGGTTTTGGCCGTATTTTATCGGCTGCGCGCTGCTCGCCGCAGCGACTAGTCTTACTTTCAGGAAGTTCGTACGCTTGTCGTCCACCCTGCTCGGATTGATGTTCTTTCTATTTGTCTGCATGATTTATCTGCCGTCTGCGCTCAGGCATCCCCATGGTCGATTCGGTTGGACCTACGCGCTACGAGATCTCTCTTTCTGCGCAGGCGCATGGGCTCTCGCCGGACTGCACAGTCGCGCCTCGTCGCCGCAGCTATCAAAATGGATGATTTTATTCGGGCGTATGGTCATAGCGATTGCTGCCATCTTTTATGGCGCACAACATTTTCTTCATCCCGACTTTGCGCCAGGGGTTCCTTTGGAGCTGAAGATGCCATCCTGGGTTCCCTTCCCCAGCGTATGGGCTTACCTCGCGGGAGTGGTCCTGCTGGCCGCTGGAATTGCCTTGGCCCTGAACAAAAAACCTCGGATAGCCGCCGCCTCGATTGGCGCATTAATGACCGTCCTCACTCTGTTCCCATATCTGGCTATGTTGATCCTCGCCCGCGGATCAGCGCCGGAGTTCAATGAGGCGATCAATTACGTCGCCGACACCTTGCTCTACGCCGGAGCTGCACTCGCCCTGGCGTCGACATTGCCGCGCGATCCTGCCCGCGTGGAGAAAAGGTAGCGTCCACCTCTCAAAGATCGCCGGGTGCTCCACGCAAGCTTCCTTTGCCTGAGTGGGAACTCGGGTCGTCGATTCCTCATGCAGCGGGTACTGGCAACCGTTCCATCTTGGCGCCCTTGATCAAGAGCCACAGCATGATCGCGATCTCTCCGAAGAGGGCTGGTTGGGACACGTAAAAGACCGTGCTGTAGTGTTCCGGCGAGAATATGCCCGTGAGGCTGATAACCACGTAGGCGAAGCAGTTGACGATCAGCCAAACGCCCAGGATGCGGGGAAGGAAACGCGACTGATATACGAGGATGCCGAAGGGCAAAAGCCACAAACCCCAAAAGAGCTCGTCGATCACGAGTCCCTGGTGATGCAGGCGGAGGAACAGCATGCCCAGGGAATCCAGTTGGGGCTTCTGGAATACTGCGAGGAAATCGCCGCCGCGGAAGAGGGTGAACGCTGCGATGTCATTCAGCACATTCATGAACCCGACGGCGGCCGAGACCAGAACGAAGGCCACCATCAGCCAAGCTTGCGTCCTGTTCACGGCGCTAAGCAGTCGGTAGAGAGCGATGCCCACGCAGATAAAAATGACCGTACCGATCATGTCAGCGACGATGCCGAAACGGAACAGAGTCTCGTGAGCCAGGAAGTTGCTGGCGGTCGCGGTGGCGTTCCCCGTCACGATCAGCTTGCCGGGAACGTACATGAGGCTGAAGGGGCCGGTGACCACCATGGATAGATATACCGCCCCCGCGATGCGTGCAGCTTTGTCGGTTGGGTGCATGGCAAGTTCCTCGCTTCCTCACTTGGTAATACGAAGCGCGAGCCTACATCGTTACACCTTATGCGGATGCCCCAATCAAGCTTCTTTTCTTGTTTTGCGCGAGCGGGGCTTTGCTCATGACTCCGTGTTCTCGTTCGCGGGTGGCTCGAACCCGCATACCGTGGCCCAACGTTGCCGCATTTTCTCGCGCTGCTCGGGCGTCATCTCTGGCCAGCGTGCGCCCATGCGTTCGCGCATGCGCTCTCGCATACTGGAACGCGGACCGCCGCGCCAGCTATGGTTGCCGAACAGGATGCGGCACAGCACCAGCATGCCCAGCGCCTGCCAAAAGGTGATCATGCGCCAGCCGAAGATCCCGGGCAGCAGCCAGTTCCACAGGTGCATCACAATCCAGCCGCCGATGCCCATGAACAGCGTGATCCCCACAATCGCCGCCGGAGCAATGAAAAACAATCTCGCTTTCCTCTTCATCTTGGTACCTCATGCTTTCGTCAGTTCGTCGTAAATGCTCTGTAATCTGTCGCGTAGATGCAGTACCGCATAGCGTTTGCGCGACAGCAACGTGTTCACGCTCACTCCGCTTGCGGCGGACATCTCCTGGAAGCTGCGACCCTCGATCTCGTGTCCCACGAACACCTCACGCTGTTCCTCGGGCAACTCGTCGAGCGCATCCTCCAACTCCTCGATCAGTACACTGCGGACGTACAGCGCATCCGGCCCAGCATCGGGCGAGGGCAGCAAGTCTTCCAGCGTCAGCGACTCTTCCTCCCCGGCTACGACCGCATCGTTCAAGCTCTCCGGCTTCTTCTTGCGGAAGAGGTCGATGATGCGGTTGCGCGCCACGCGATACAGCCAGCCGGTCAGGTGGTCGATGGGCATCAGCAGTCGATTGGCCTCGACCAGCGCGTAGAGGACGTCCTGCAGAATGTCTTCCGCATCGCGCGGGTCAGGCACCCGCCGCCGGATGAAGTTGCGCAACCGGGACTGCTCCTGCTTGACCGCTTCGGTGATCCGCCGGTCCTGTTTGAGGCTCATCAGATCCAGGCTCGCCGCGTGCTTCATCTACAGATGTAGACGAATGAGGGGGTGCGAATATTGTAGGGTCTCGCTGGATTTTACATTGCGATGACACGCACGAGACTGCAGGTCGGCTAGTATTTTCTGTACTGCAAGCTATGAGGCCGAATCATGGCTGCGGTGCCGACAGCAGAAAATCAGCCGGCGGCAGAGTGGGAGAAGATGCGTCGCCGTCACAAGCTGGGTGACGAGCAGATCGTCGCATTGTGGGAGTGGGCACACACATGAAGGACAGTTACGACGATATGAACTTCACTCCAGCAGATTTGTAAGCAGTTCGAGCGCGCACGCTCATCGTGTATGGTGATCGCGACCCGCTCTATCCGCTAGAGATGGCGGTCGACATGTATCGTGCCATTCCGCGCTCTGCATTATGGGTAGTGCCGAACGGCGGGCATGGGCCGATCTTCTTCGACGCTGCGAATCAGTTCGTTCAGATGGCGCTTGGGTTCTTTCGAGCGCACGCCGCATGTCCCCGTCCTGAACTAGCGCGGATTCTTCACTGCAGACCGTTTAGAAATTCTCGGCTGCTATACTTTCTTCGTTACCCCGAGCAGCTGGTCGAGTTCGGGCAAAACAGGGAACCGACGGACGTTGGTTCTTTACGCTAGTTTTTAACGGACTGGGCCCACGTACTTCCTCACCGCAAGCCGGTTGTCGCCCCGCCGACTATCAACCGCCGGCTCCGTCCCCTTAACTGCCGTAGTTCAGGAGATCATCATGCACCATCATAAATTCGCTTACTTCACCATGTTGACGGTCATTCTTCTTGCGTTAACCACTATCGCCAGCGCAGGCGCATATACGGCCGTCGTAGTCTACGGAGACAGTCTGTCGGACAATGGCAACCTTTATGGCGTCAGCGGATATCCGCCGCCCCCCTACTGGCAAGGCCGCAATTCGAATGGGCCGGTTGCAGTTGAGTATCTGGCCCAGGGCTTGAACTCGCCGCTGCTCGGCTTCGCCTGGATCGGGGCGACGACTGGCTTAGGCAACTACTCCGATGGCGGAACTCAGACCTCTTTCGGCCTGCATGGCTTCCCGGGGATGGGACCTCAAGTAGGCATGTCGTGGAGCACGATCACTCCGATTGCATCCTCCTCGCTGTTTATGGTGTGGGGAGGCCCCAACGATTTTCTGACGAATGGTTTCACAACCACAACCGCGGACGCCGCGGTTGCCAACCTGCTGTCCATCGTGGGCGCGCTGCAGGGCGCGGGGGCGCAGCACATCCTGGTGCCCGGTATGCCCGACCTCGGTCTGACGCCGGACTACTACGGCAACACGGGCGCCACCGCCCTCAGTCTGTATTTCAACCACGAGCTCACTACCCTGCTTCCGAACGGCGTCATCTACTTTGACACCTTCGGGTTCATGCACCAGGTCGTTAACAACCCTGGCGCCTACGGCTTTACCAATGTGAGCTCACCTTGTTTCGACGGCGTCACTGTTTGCTTGAATCCAAACCAGTACCTTTTCTGGGATGGCTTCCACCCGACCACAGCCGCCGACGCGTTTCTGGGTGGCCAGTTCGAGAATGCAGTATCGCCCGAACCCTCGACGTTCCTTATGTTGGGTACGGGACTGGTTGGACTCGCCGGAGCGCTGCGGCGCAAGCTGTCGGCGTAACCAGGGAGAGATAGCAGCAATTGTAAAGGCCATCGGCAGAGGTGCTGATGGCCTTTTCGCGCCGGCGCGAATCGCAGTCAGAGATGCGCGATCATGTGATCTCGATGGCCAACACGATTTGGGTGCGGCCGCGCAGACGGCTGAAGAAATCGCCGAGTCGTTTGGGGAGACCGTACTTCTGGTTCAGCAACGACTGGCCCTTGGCGACCTCGTCACCGTTGCAGATGCGGGCACGAGCGTCAACCCATGCTCCGCGCAGGGCGCCACGCATGTTGCACGGCGCGATGCGCACTTTGGGATTATTGCGAATGCGCTTGGACTTGCCGGAGTCGGGTAGCGTGTACACGTAAAAGACAGTGCGTGGCCTCTGCGTCGGATCTTCGGCGAACCACACCGGTGTGCGCACGCCTATGCCGGTTTTACGAAAGGTCTCCAAACTGAAGTACTTGGCATTGGCGAACTGGCCGATGGCGTCGGGCATGAAGGCTGTCCTCTTCCAGCATTATCCCAGATGATGTGCCGCCGGCTAGTGCGCGCTGACTCCCATAGCCGGATACAACTCGGCGGGATACATCACGGCTCCGCCCTTGATGACCGTTTCAATTTTGCGAATGTCGCTGATGTTGGTTGTGGGATCGCCGGTCACCAGAATCATGTCCGCCAGTTTGCCGGTGGCGATGGAGCCGAGATCGGCGTTGCGCTTCATGATCTGTGCAGCGGTGAGCGTAGCCATGCGCAGCACCTCGGGCGCCGGAATTCCCGCCTGATTGTATATCTCCAGTTCGCGGTGCAGAGCATATCCATTGTTTAAATCGGTTCCGGCAACGACGGTGATGCCATTGTCATAGAGCTTCTTCACCATGCGCACAAAGTTCGCGTAGGACGCGCGATAGATCTGATCGGTGGCGGTATCAGGTGTGGGCAGCGCCTCGCCCGCAGTCTTCGAGCCACGTTGTGCCTGCAGCGGCAGGCGATCGTAGATGAACGCGTCCTGCCGCGCGATCTTTCCCGGACGATCCGTGTAGGTCGCCTCCCAGATCGTCATGGTGGGATCGATGACGGTGTGGTGCTCCTTCAGCAGGGCGATGAATTGGTTCACTTGCGGCGAATTCAAATCCAGTGCGGCGGCGCGCTTGCCCGGCTCGATGAAGCGCGCCGGAGTGCGCGTTTCCTTGACGTCGGGCATGAAGTTGAGGAAGACGAAATTCATGTGCTGGATTTCGTCGGCGCCATCACGCACGAACTGGTCGGCGGTCATGCCCGAGGGCACGTGTCCGCTGACGCGGAGCCCGAGTTTGTGCGCTTCTTCGATGATGACAGGCACGAGCTCGGGCTTCACCGAGCTGTAGATTTTGATCTGCACGTAACCGAGCTTGGCATAGTCATCGACGCGCTGCCGCGCCTCTTCCGGAGTGGCGGCGAGGACTTTTATCGGTCCTTCGAAGGGGCCGGGACCGTCGATAAATCCGGCGAGCAAGATGCGCGGGCCTACCTGCTCTCCCTGCTCGATGTGTTTCTTGAGTCTGCCCAACTCGTCGATGGAGTTAGCGAGATCGCGCGCCGTCGTGATTCCAGCGGCGATGTCGAGGAGAGCGTTGTCGGGATAGAGGTGCTGGTGCATGTCCCACAGGCCGGGAAGGAGCATCTTGCCCGAGCCTTCGATGACTTGCGTGTCGGATGCCGTCGGCTGCCCACTTTCGGCTTCGACGCTGACGATGCGCTCGCCACGCACCGTCACGCGCTGAGCGGGGACGGTTTTCGCAGTCGCGGAATCAAAAATCGTGACGTTCTTGATGACGAGATCACCGGCGGGATGGTGGATCAGGTGCTTCGCCAGGTCCGCCGAGCGCGCCGACTGGATTTCATCCTGTGTCTTATAGAGGGTCGCGAATGTGCTCTCGAAGCCGACTCGTATCAGGCCCGACCAACCTTGCACCACGGCAAGCGCATTGCGTTGCTCGTCGCACCAAAGGTAGGTTGGGCTGAAGTCGAGGCCTTCGACCTGGTAGAGGGTTGCGTTTACTTTCTTGCCGTTCGCCTCAACCGGTACGGTCTTCAGTTCACGCAGGCTGGCTTCCCCTCCGGGTAGCAGCGACAATTTGCCGCCGTTCTTCATTAGGCCCTGGGCCAGCAGGAATGTGCTGGCCGGACCGGCGTCGAGACCGACGAAGAAGCGTCCGGCGGGATTGGCTTCGTGCCCGTCCTCCACCTGGCTCTTCCAACTTGCGGTGCTGTCTTTCACGCTAAAGTTTTCGCTGACTGAGTTCTTCATGTAGTCAACGCCGCTGGTCTCTTCGAAGATAACGATGCCGCGGCTGTCGAGACGGTAGGTGGAGTACGTCTTTGGCCCGCGCCCTCGATCGTTGAACTGGAAGAACTCGTGCACAGCGCCATCGGGCGTGGTCCACACCGCATCCTGTCCCGCAGGAGTCTTGTCCATCAGCAGCATCCAGATGGTTGCATCTTTCGGGATGTCGGGCGGCAGGGCAGGGAGGGGAGACTGGCCTTGTTGCGCAACCAGGCTAGTGGCGAAGACGATGTTCAGCAGGATGGGTAGAACGCACAGGGAGGGTTTCATAGGTCGCCTTAGGTTTATACGTCGAATGGACAGTAATGTTCAAATCGCGTTGGCCGTTCGTGGTGATCGTCGCGGTCTATCAGGTATCATGAAGCGGCATTTCAAAGTCACCCTTGAGTGGAGAGGATATCGATGCGTCTACTGTTGAACTGGTTGCTGAGCGCGATTGCATTGCTGATTGTGTCGTACCTCGTGCCCGGGTTTCACCTCGAAGGATTCAAGGCAGCGCTGATCGCGGCGGTCGTGATTGGCTTGATTAATGCCACGCTGGGCTTTCTGCTGAAGCTGATTACGTTACCGCTCACACTGCTGACCCTCGGCGTGTTCTGGTGGGTGGTGAATGCGTTCATGTTGATGGTTGCGTCCCATTTCCTGGCGCCGGAGTTCATGGTCAGCGGATTCCTGGCGGCATTCCTGGGAGCCATCCTGCTATCGCTCGTGAACGTGGTTCTGCGCAAAATCGCCAGCGAAGTCACGAACTAGGTCACGTGTCTGTTGGCTCTGCTGGATGTTGCCACTTCGCGCAACTGATGCACCGTCTCCGCCACGTCGCCGTGCTGAAACAGCCGGATGCCGGCGATTCCAGCAGCTCCTGCGTCGAGACACGCGCGTGCGTTGGCCAGGTTGACGCCGCCCAGCGCAAGAACCGGGATGCGCGCCCCAGCGCATGCTTCGCGCAGTACGTTCAGCCCAATTCCCTTTGTCCCGGCCGCTACCTTTTCAAATACAGGAGCGAAGACGGCGAAGTCTGCACCGTCCGACTCGGCGTGTTCAACATCGCCGATGGTGTGAGCCGAGACGCCGACGAGCGGCTCGCAATTCGTGTGGCGCAACCAGTTGTCGCGGACCTCAGAAGGGGGCGGTGAGTCCGCGGGCAGGTGAACGCCATCGGCGCCAACTTCGAGCGCGATGTCAGCGCGGGTGTTGATCAGTAGCTTCGTCGTCGCCGAATTGTCGCGCACGACGCGCAGCGCCTCCCGCGCGAGGAGTTCCAGTTTAGCGGCAATCAGATCTTTTTCGCGCAGTTGGATGCAATCGACCCCGGCGCGTGCGGCGTCGGCGATGCGGCGGATCAACGCGGCGCGTTGTTCAGCGTCGGTGCCCGCGAATCCCGTGCGATCGGTGATGTAGTAGAGCAGCATTGCGAGTCGATTGTAGCTAGAATCAGGGTGTGCCGCCTGCCGCCAAGCAAACTCGTAAGAACAGCAAACCCACTGTCAAGACCATCGAAGTTCTTCGCGCCGACTCGCTGGCCGAGATTCCCTGGCTGGTCCACGGCTTCAGCACACGCCAGGGTGGCGTCTCGACTTGCTACGGCGGCAAGACGCTCAACCTCGGGCAAACGCACGATGATACCCACGCCAACGTCGAGCGAAATCGCACGCTGTATCTGAAAGCGCTGGACGCGGTTAACGAAGACGGCAGCTTGTGGCCATTGGTCCAGGTCAGGCAGATTCACTCCGCCATCATCCACCGCGTTAGTGCAGTCTCAACACAGGTGTTGGCGGGCGACGGCATGATCACCAACACTCCCGGCCTTTTGCTGGCGATCAAGACTGCCGACTGCGTTCCGGTGCTGGTGGCCGATGTGAAATGCCGCGTAGTGGGGGCGTTTCACGCGGGCTGGCGTGGAACCGTTGCTCGCGTGGTCGAGAAAGGTGTGGGCGAGATGCGCCGCCAGTTCGGCAGCACGACCAGCGACCTGCGGGCGGCGATTGGGCCGTGCGTCCGCAAATGCTGCTATGCCGTCGGAGACGAAGTGCGGACCGAATTCGAATCGCAATTCACTTATGCCGATGAGCTGTTCGAAGAAGTGTTCGACTCCAATGCGATTCACATCAGGTATCCAATGCTATTTCTAAATCAGCGCGCTCCCGGACATGGTGATTTGGGGCCGGAGACTCATCTCGATCTGGTGGCGGCGAACCAGAGACAGCTCGAAGCTGCTGGGGTCCAGCCCGAACACATCTCCATCATCGAAGGATGCACGGCGTGCGACACGAGACGCTTCTTCTCGCATCGTGCGGAGTTCGGCAAGACCGGCAGGATGATGGCGGTGATTGGGACTCGGCCGGAGTAGTTCATCACGGAGACACTGAGACACAGAGAAGAATTGGAAGTCTTGTATCCCGGGGTCGTTGCGATTCGGTGACTCCGTGCCGCTGTGGTTAGAGAATGTTCCCTACACACAAGCGAAACCCAGCCGCATCTGGCTGGGTCATGGTCGGATTATCGTGATTTCTAGCCGTGTCCTTCTGTGCCTTCGATCGGAGGGGTTGCGGGGGCGGGCGGCGCGACATAGCTGTTGACCATGTCCTTCAGTTCTTTACTGGGCTTGAAGAAGGGAATCTTTTTGGCGGGGACCTCGACGCGGTCACCGGTCTTGGGATTGCGTCCGACGCGGGGCTTACGCTGCCGGGTGCGGAAGCTGCCAAAGCCGCGAATCTCAATTTTGTCGCCAGCACGCAACGAGCGCACCACGCTCTCAAAGATAGTCTCGACAATGACTTCGCTGTCTTTGCGGGTCAGCTCCGCCAAACGTGAAACTTCGTCGATCAGATCTGCCTTGGTCATGGCGGTTCGCCCCTCTATGGTCCCTTCAACCGGTTAACAGGGATACTCTCAAATTTCCCGTAACAATTGCAAGTCCAAATTATTGTTGCACTTCCGTGCAACTCTACTCCCCGGACGGGCTATTTCCACAGGTAATAGAAGCCGGCGTTGGTCTGCATGAGCTTCGCCGGGTCGGGAAGATACTCGGAGACGTCGCCGAAAAGCAAGTCGAGCACGCTTTTACGGTCTTTTTCGGGATGCACCAATGTGGGTTCGCCCTTGATGCCAACGGACTTAGCTGTGTCTGCAATGGCAGCGCGGAAGTCGCCGATCTGGTCGATCAGCTTCAACGGAACAGCCTGCTCGCCGGTCCAAACCTTGCCATCGGCCAGTGGGAAAATATCGGCGTCTTTCATGTGCCGTCCTTCGGCGACGGAATGAATGAACTGGCCATGCATGTTGTCGATCAGGCCCTGCATGTAGGCGCGTTCGGCGGGTGTCATTGGGCGCACTGGCGAGCCCGTGTCCTTGAATTCGCCGGCCTTGAGGACTATGGCCTGGAGCTTTGCCCATTTGAGCAGTTCTTCGTAGTTGTACCACTCTGCGATGACGCCAATGGAACCAACAACGGAGGCCTGGTCCGCGAAAATCTTGTTGGTCGCTGACGAGACATAGTAAGCACCGCTGGCACCCACGGTCTCGATGGAAGCCACGATGCGCTTCTTCTTGACGTCGCGAATGCGCAGGACCTCGCGGTAGATCTCCTCAGAGGCGGCCGCTCCTCCGCCCGGTGAGTTCACATGAATAATGATGGCCTTGATGGAGCTGTCGTCGCCGAACTTGCGGAGTTGCTCAACCGTGTCCTTGGGCGACATGATCACGCCTTCGAGGTCAACCACGGCGATCTTGTCGCCAAATCCGGCGAAGGAATCTTTCTGCTGGGTGCGCACGGTGAAGTACACCAGCGCGAAAACCGCGAGGAGGAACAGGAAGAAAGCACCGCCTCCGAGCAATACCCAAAGAAATACGCGGCTACGAGGAGGTTCAGGCATAAGAGAGGGCTAGTTTATCACCGAAAGCAGCAGCGGCTGGCAATTCGCAATCAGCAACTACCTCCGAACCTTCCGTTTGGTTATCGCCCACAATCGAATTACACCCTTAACTAGAAGCGTCTCTGTGCGCTCGAGGCGAACGAACCCCGACAGCGGTCGGTCCGCGCTGAGAGCTAATCGCTTGTGGCCAATGGCTAGTTGCTTCAATGGAAGATGGAAGCGAAGAACGAGCCCAGTTTGGTAAAGAACCCATGCTTTTCCTGCGAGGGTTTCTGGCCGCTGGCCGCGACCTCGGTCTTTGCCGGCTTGGGACTCTTCGCCGCGCTTGCCGGCGGAGGTAGCACCATCGGTTCAAAGCTCATCGGTTTGCTTTCCAACTTCAGGTGAGCAACGTTCTCGGTCAGATCGACCGGATCCGAAGCGCGATAGATGAAGGGCGCGTCCACCACCATGTGGGTCTCGGGAGGAGGCGGGTCGGACTTTGGCGCTTCGGGTTGCGGAGCCGTAGGCGGAGGCGTGACTTTCGCCAACTGCGTGGGCGGAGGCGCGGGACATCCGCAACTCTCGCGCGTGGGCGCAGCGCCGCTGATGCGTCCGCCGTTAAAGATCACGGCCTCGTTGGATTTGACTTGGTACGACGCATCACCCATGCCTTCGGAAATCACGATGGCCGAGGAGTTGTTCGGCAGCGACTGCACGCAGGTGTCGCCCTTGGGATTGACGCGCACCGCAATGTGCAGGCGCCCTGGACCAGGAAGCAGCAGGCGGAAGTCAGGGGTCAGCAGGTTGTCGGCGGCGGCGCCGATGGGGTAGTCCATCTCGATGTCGCCGGTATCCATACTGAACATGAGCTGGCGGCCGTTCTGCGAGGTGGTGATCGCTAGGTTCGTGCCAGGACAGATCATCATGCTGCCGCCGCGCTCCAGCTTGAGGGTGGCAGATTGGGCTCCCGCAGCGATGGAAGATCCGCTCATTACCTTCGTTCCCGAATTCGCTAGCACCACTGAACCTTTCACGCTGGCGTCGGAGGCGAACAGCTCGCCGACGTCTTGCTGGGCCGCCGCTGGTCCCGCGGAAGCGGCAACAATTGCGGCGCCTATTAGAATTCCGGTGAGTGCGGAACAGTAAAAGGGATGTGACATCGGAGGTGGTTAAGCCAGGGTCGTGAACTCCAAAAGCCGATCATACCGCATCGGTGGCCGCGAATGCCGGGGGCAGTACTCGACGCCCGGTGTGCATCTCGTCACGTTGAAGCGATAGAGCGTAAGGGTTAGTCTAACCAGCATAGGTATGGCGGCCAACGGCAAGAACGGACGGCGATATCCCAAGCTGGTGCTGGGCGAGACGGTCAGCGTCGCCATCGAGACGTTTCGCACCAACAAGGTGCGCTTCGCGCTCACTGCGCTGGGCATGGTGATTGGCACAGCGTCTCTGATCCTGGTGGTGACCATCGGCCTTACCGGCAAGCAGTACGTGCTGCAGCAGATCCAGTCGATCGGCGCCAATATGATCACGGCCGACTACGAGGGAGGCTCGATCTACAGCGCTGAGTCAGCCAATGACTATATGACTGTCGACGACCTGAACGCTGTGCGCCAGCAAGTGCCCAACATCACAGCGTCGTCGCCCATGATTGAGTTGCACGACAAGATTTCCGTGCCGGGTGGCCGGGAGCGCGATGTGCTGGTCCTCGGCGTGGCGGCGGAGTATCTCTGGGTGCGCAATCTCGAAGTACTCACCGGGCGTTTCCTGGAAGATAACGACAGTCAGACGCGGGGCAAGGTGGCGGTGATCACGCAGAACCTTGCCAACACCCTATATGGTTCGACCGACGCAGCCGTGGGAAACATCATTAAGCTCAGTGGATTGCCCTTCGTGGTGGTGGGTACGTTTCGCGAGCGGGTGGACACCTTTGGCCAGTCCGAGATTTCCGACGACAGCATATTGATTCCCTATACGGTGGCGCGCTTCTTCACCACCACGGACACCGTCAAGAGCCTGTTTTTCTCGGTCGCCGATTCGTCCGACATCCCCAGCGCCACCGAGCAAATTCAAAAAGTGCTGAAATCAAGGCACCGGCCCGAGTCGGTGTACAAGGTCGAGAACCTGACGCAGTTGCTCGCCGTCGCCGGGAAAATTGCCAACGCTCTCACCACCATCCTGCTGCTGATTGCCGTGCTGACGTTGCTGGTGAGCGGCGTCGGCATCATGAACATCATGCTGGCCACCGTCAACTCGCGCATCCGGGAAATCGGCGTGCGCAAAGCCGTAGGAGCTACCAACGCGGAAATCCGAGCGCAATTTCTGACCGAGGCGATTCTCATTTCGCTGATCGGCGGACTTCTTGGCATCGCCATTGGCATGGCCGTGCCCATTTCCGTGCGCCTGCTGACCAACTACCGCATCCCGATTTCGGGCCTGTCGGTCGTCATCGCGGTGCTGGTATCGTCGCTAGTCGGAGTGCTGTTCGGCACCATGCCGGCCGCGCGCGCGGCGCAACTGGACCCGGTGGAGAGCCTGCGGTACGAATAAGAAGTGGTTAGTGGTTAGTGGTCAGTGGGTGGTTTGCGAATGTTGCTTCGCAACCTCGACGACTTGCTCGTCATCGAACCAATCGACATTTCCTACGGTGAGGCTTATTTCCCCATGCAATTGAATGAATACGTGACTCTGGGACGCTCGGGACTGCGGGTCAGCCCGCTCTCGCTCGGCACCATGACGTTTGGCAACGACCGTTGGGGATCGGACGACGCCGAATCGCGCCGCATCTTCGAACGCTATGTCGAAAATGGCGGCAACGTGTTGGACTGCGCCGATGTGTACTCGGGCGGGAAGTCCGAAGAGATATTGGGAGCGTTTGTGGCCGACGCCGGCCTCCGCGACAAACTCGTCATTGCCAGCAAGTTCACCTTCAATCCCCAGGAAGGCAATCCCAACTCCGGCGGCAATGGGCGCAAGAACATCTATCGCGCGCTGGAGTCGTCGCTGCGTCGCCTCAAAATGGATTACCTCGACCTGTACTGGTTGCACGTGTGGGACACGGTCACCCCGATTGAAGAAGTGGTCGATACGCTCAGCACGCTGGTGCGCGAGGGCAAGATCCGCTACTACGGATTTTCGGACGTGCCGGCTTGGTACGCGGCCCGTGGACAAACGCTCGCCGAGTGTCTGGGAAAAGAACCCATCATTGCGCTGCAACTGGAATACTCGCTGGTGGAGCGCACCATCGAGCGCGAACATATTCCGGCAGCGCGCGAACTGGGAATGGGAGTTTGTCCATGGAGCCCACTGGCCAGCGGATTCCTCGCGGGCAAGTACAACCGGGAGAAGGGTGCGGAGAGCAGTCAGGGCAGCCGTCTCGAGGTGCTGAAGAAGGCGGACAATCCTGCCTTCAAGAAGTTCACCGAGCGCAACTGGAAAGTTCTCGATGCCTTGATGGAAGTTGCGCAAGCCTTAAACCGTCCGGCGGCGCAGGTGGCGCTGAACTGGGTGGCGACGCAGCCGGGCGTTACTTCCACGATCATTGGGGCGACCAAGCTGGCGCAGCTTGATGACAACCTTGCGGCGCTGAGCTTCGAGATCCCTGCCGAGTTGCGAGCCAAGTTGGATGCGGCCAGCCAACTCGATCCGGCGCATCCGTATATGTTCTTCTCCGGAGTGCTACAGGAGCGAGTCAATGGCGGGGTGAAGGTGCGGGCGTGGAGTTAGGTGGCTCTCAACCTAGCCTGTCCGCGTGCGGGTGCCGTCCCGTCGGATGCTCCACACAAAGAACAAGCCCGGAACATTGAGTCCGGGCTTGCTGTTCGCTTCAGGTTCGCGACTTGGCGTCCAGTTTTTGACGTCAGGCGCAGGACATTACCGCGAAACCGTTTCGAATTGTTGTCACCGCATCGCCGAATTTACGGCGAGCACAAGGGGAGCCGGCCCGTTTACATCGCCAGGGCGATGCTCTCCAGTTCCCGCTGGAAGACCTCCAGCGTATTGCCCATGAGTCCCACCCGGCTGACCGCGTAACGGGCAGCTTCGGGGGAAACACCGTAGCCATGTCCAGCCAGGAAGAGCTGGACCAACTCGGCGGCGTCCTTGGAGTCAAACCCCAACAGCAGTTCGCTCCGTAGCGCCGCCAACTCGAGGACGGAAAACTTTTCTGCCATCGCGCTCACCTCCGACCCTTACGGGCGTTTCTCATTAGACGGACGAGCTTACAGGAAAGTTGCAGCAATTGCAGTGCCGAACTTCCGTCTCACCCTTCCACTTCGACAACTTTTGTAGATTTCAACACCCCATGTGGCGATTAGTTTCTCGCGAATGTGTTCGACACAATCTGTTTTGATCGGATTGGAGAGACCTCGCTAATGGCGCGATGGTTCCAACGACTAGAAAACGCTGAATTTCGAGACGTTTTCGGAGGCGCCTGCGGATGGGGAAGGATCGCTGAAATACGGACGAGGACCGGTTGCTATACGCGGTCGGCACTGACGCTGCAAGTCGAGCAGGAAATGTATCCCAGCTTAGATCGGCTCTATGGTGGCCTCAGGCTCGAGCAAAATGGGAATTCCGTTCCGAATTGGGTATACGCGCTTGCACTCGTTGCACTTCAAACTGTCTTCGCCGCGCAGCACAAGCGGCTTGCGGCAGACCGGGCAGGCGAGTATTTCGAGGAGTTCCGGCGAAATCATGACGCTCCGATTGTAACAAGAAAGTGGTCAGCAATTAGCGGTTAGCTTCATGCGCCGAGGATACTATTTGCTTCCTCTCTCCGCGTTAAACTAGAAGTTCGTTCATATCCACGGAGGAATCATGCCGGCAGTCATACTCGACGGAACCAAAATCGCAGCACAAATTCGAGCCGAAGTCGGCGAAGAAGTGAAGCAACTCACCGCCGAGGGGCTTCGACCGGGCCTCGCGGTGGTGCTGGTCGGCCACAATCCTGCGTCGGAAATTTACGTCCGCAGCAAGGTGAAGGCCTGCGAAGAACTGGGCATCCTGAGCGAGAAGATCGCGCCGCTGGAATCGTCGACTACAGAAGAATTGCTGGCTCTGGTGGACGATCTCAACCGCCGCGACGACATTGACGGCATCCTGGTGCAATTGCCGCTCCCGTCGCATGTGGACTCGAAGAAAGTGCTGCTGGCAGTCTCGCCCGAGAAGGATGTTGATGGATTCCATCCCATGAACGTTGGCAATCTCTCCACGCAGCGGCCTGGACTGGTTCCGTGCACGCCCGCCGGCGTCATCGAAATTCTGAAGCGCAGCAATATTCCCATAGTTGGTGCGGACGCCGTGGTGGTGGGACGCAGCGACATCGTTGGCAAGCCTGTCGCAATGTTGCTGATCAACGGCAACGCGACCGTTACGGTCTGTCACTCGAAGACGCGCGACCTGCCCGCGGTTTGTCGCCGAGCCGACATCCTGGTCGCCGCAATCGGTCGCACCGGCATGATCACCCCCGAATATGTGAAGCCGGGCGCAACGGTGATAGACGTTGGCATGAACAAGATCACCGATCCTGCCGAGTTCCAGAAGTTTTTCGCCGGAGACGCGAAACGTGAGCAGAGCTTTGCGAAAAACGCCTCGACCCTCATTGGCGATGTGCATCCCAAAGTCGTCGAAGTTGCAGGCGCGCTCACTCCCGTGCCCGGTGGAGTGGGTCCGCTCACCATCGCCATTCTGATGAGCAACACTGTGAAGGCGGCCAAGCTGCGGCGAGGCCAGAGAGTGCCAACCGCCGCTGCACGATAGTCGCAGGCAGGTTTTTTCTTAGGCGATTTCAGCAAGTCGAGTTATAGTCACTCCCCAGTATCAGGGGAGAGAATGCACTTTACTCGACGCGAACTGCTGGAACGCTGCGCCGTGTTTGGCGCGGTCACACTTGCTACATCGCTGCCGTTGTCAGCCCTCGCCACCGAATGGGAGGAAGCCGAGAAGAAGCGGCAGCCCACACCATTCTGCGAACTGGGCCCGTTCTACAAACGGAAAGCTCCGAACACTTCCATGCTGCGTGCGCCGGGCGACTCCGGCATGCCGTTGACCATTGCGGGTGTGGTTTACAACACGCGGGGTGAAGCAGTGCCGAACGCCAAGGTCGAGATCTGGCAGACGGATAACGACGGCCACTACGACGTTGACGGCTACCGCTACCGCGCGTTGCTTGAGCCGGGAGCAAAAGGCAGCTACGCTATCGAGTCGGTCATTCCTGGGCACTATCCCGATCGCGTCTGTCAGCATGTGCATTACCTCATCACTGCAAAGGGGCACATGCCGCTGATCACGCAGTTGTACTTCGCCACCGATCCGGTATTCGAGGGCGATCCCGACAAGAACTTCCATCGCGATCCGCTCATCACCAGCCGTGAGTTGGTGCGTCCGGTGGTGATCAAGGGAGATCCCAAGCAAATCGTTGCCGCGGTGAACTTCGACCTCGTGATGGAGACGCTGTGATGCGCCAAGTGGTTGCAGCCGCGTTTCTTCTTCTTGGTGTATCGGCCATGGGAGCCTCCAAGCCGATTACGAAAGTGCAATTGCCCTGCGAGTCGCGGTATCAGGACCTCTCGCCCACTGGCACCCAATTGGTTGTGCACTGTAAGGACCACAGCATGCGCGTGGTCAACATTCCCGAGGGAACCGAACGGCACGTGTTTCCGGCTGAGCAGCACGCCAACAGCTTCGTCTATTCTCAGGACGGGAGTTGGCTGGCGGTTGGATTTGAAGATGGCACGGTAGAACTGGTCCCCAGCCTGGGCGCATCTTCGTCCATACGCTGGAAGGCGAGCTCGCGCCGAATTGACATGATGTACTTCTTCCCCGATGCGAAGGCACTCGTGGTTGGGCCAGTGGACAGTCCCGGCCAACTGTGGGAAGTGGCGAATACTCCGACGCTGCGTGCGACTTTGCCTTTCGAGTTTGGCGGGTTGATTGCATGCGCCGTAAGTCCTGACGGCAAGCTGCTGGTCGCCGCGGGCGATGATACTGTGCTGCGCTGGTACGACACCGCTACATGGAAAAAGACTCGAGAGAATAGCGACTTCCTGCTGGAAACTTTCGCACTTGCATTTACGCCTGACGGCAAGCACGTGCTGGCCGGAGGCGCCGACGCCCGTATCACCGTGCTCGATGCCGCTACCGCCAAACAGATCCGCCAGTTTCCTCCCGAGGCGGGCTCGTCTGTCGCCGTCATCGATGTTCTGGGCGACAAACAGCGCCTTGCGACTGTCTATTTTGATGATGCCGGCGAGAAGCCCCCGCATGCGATGCTTTGGGACATCGCCAGCGCGAAATCCGCGGCTGTGAAGTCGGATGCGCCGCTCACCTGCGGCACCGTCGTCGGTGGCAAACTGTGGGTGTGCAGCGCTGATGGCAAGACGCTGACCATGTCGCAATACGAATAACTCTCCGGGACCCTAAGCGTACCTTCGCCTCTGGTCGCGATGCTATAATCCTGCGACTTCAGGGGTGAGGGGACATTTATGCGCAGACTCGCGTTGCTCTTTCTGTTTTGTGCTGCAGTTCTCGCAGCGGCGCAGGACCAGGACTTCAGCAAAGTCCAGATCAAGGTCACCAAGGTTTCCGGCAACATCTACATGCTGGAAGGCGCGGGCGGAAACATCGCTGCTTCCGTGGGTGAAGACGGCATAGTCATTGTCGATGACCAGTACGCTCCGCTGGCTGACAAGATCGCCGCAGCACTCAAGGGCATTGGCGTCACCGACAAACCGGTGCGGTTCGTCATCAACACGCATTATCACGGCGACCACACTGGCGGAAACCTTGCCTTAGCCACAGGCGGCTCGACGATCATTGCGCAAGACAATGTGCGCAAGCGCCTGGAGACCGGCGGTAAGGCAGGCAATGGCGGCGGCGTCTCCATGGAACAGAAGGCCGCTGACAAGGGCGCGCTGCCCATCATTACCTTTGATCACGATGTGACCGTTCATCTCAATGGCGAAGACATTCGCGCCCTGCACTTTCCCTCGGGCCACACCGACGGCGATGCCATCGTCTTTTTCCCCAAGGCCAATGTGGTGCACATGGGCGATGACTTTGTGCGCTACGGCTATCCCTTCATCGATGTCGCTTCGGGAGGGAGCGTGCAGGGAATGATCGCGGCCTGCGATAAGGTCGTCGCGGTGCTGCCTGCGGATGTGAAGGTCATTCCAGGGCACGGACAGCTGTCGAACCTTGCCGAGATCCGGGACTACAGCGCCATGCTGAAGGAGACCAGCGCCGCTGTCCAGGCGGCGATCAAGTCCGGCAAAACGGTTGACCAGATGAAGAAGGACAAGATCCTCGCTGCCTGGGACAAAAAGTACTCAGGGCAGTTCATCACCGGAGACCTGTTCATCGAGACGCTGTACAACTCGCTGACCAACCAGAAGAACGCGGAGTTCGTGAAGCACAACTAAGGGCCACGTGCGGCGGTTGGCGGTCGTCTATGCGCCGGCCTTGTCGCGGTTCTCGATCTTAGCCCAGGTATCGCGCAGCGCCACGGTGCGGTTGAATACCAGTCGCTCCGCCGTCGTGCCCGGATCAACGCAGAAATATCCCAGCCGCTCGAACTGAAAACGGTCCCCCGCCTTCGCGCTCGCGAGTGAGAGTTCGAGTTTACAGTCGGTCAGGACTTCCAGCGAATCGGGATTGAGGTTAGAGAGAAACGTGTTGTCTCCTTCGACCTGATTGGGGTCTTCCTTAACGAACAGGTTCTCGTAGATGCGGACCTCCGCTTCGATAGCGTGATCCGCCGAGACCCAGTGGATGGTCGCTTTCACTTTGCGTCCGTCGGGCGCATTGCCGCTGCGGGTTTCGGGATCGTAGGTGCAATGCACCTCGGTGACCGCGCCGCCGGAGTCTTTCACGACTCCGGTGCATTTGATAAAGTAGCCGCCACGCAGACGCACTTCGCGTCCCGGCGATAGGCGGAAGAACTTCTTCGGCGGATCTTCGCGGAAGTCGTCCTGCTCGATATAGAGCACACGCGAGAAGGGCACCGCGCGCGTTCCGGCGCTGGGGTCTTCCTGATTATTGACAAGTTGCAACTCGTCCGACTGACCTTCGGGATAGTTGTCGATCACGACCTTCAACGGACGAAGCACGGCCATGGCTCGCAGCGATTGCCGGTTCAAGTCCTCGCGTACAAAATGTTCGAGCATCGCCAGTTCGATAGTGCCGTTGGTCTTCGACGCGCCGATGGCGGCGCAGAAGTTGCGCAGCGCCTCAGGCGTATAGCCTCGTCGCCGAATGCCAGATAGCGTGGGCATGCGAGGATCGTCCCAGCCGCGCACCCGGCCCTCCTGCACCAGTTGCAGCAGCTTGCGCTTGCTGAGCAGCGTGTAGGTCACGTTCAGCCGATCGAACTCAATCTGCTGCGACGGGAAGATGCCGAGTTGCTCGATGAACCAGTTATAGAGTGGGCGATGGTCTTCAAATTCGAGCGTGCAGATGGAGTGGGTGATCTTCTCCATCGAGTCCGACTGCCCGTGCGCGTAGTCGTACATGGGATAGATGCACCACTTGTCGCCGGTGCGGTGGTGCGTGGCGCGAAGGATGCGGTACATCACCGGATCGCGCAGGTTCAGATTGGGCGACGCCATGTCGATCTTGGCGCGCAGCGTGCGTGATCCGTCTTCAAATTCGCCGGCGTGCATGCGCTCGAACAAGTCGAGGTTCTCCTCGACCGTGCGAATGCGATAGGGGCTCTCCTTGCCGGGCTCGGTCAGAGTGCCGCGATACTGCCGCACTTCCTCCGCGTTCAAATCACAAACGTAAGCCTTGCCCGCCTTGATCAACTGCAGCGCCCAGGCATAGAGCTGGTCAAAGTAGTCGGAAGCGTAATAAAGCCCAGCCCACTCGTAACCCAGCCAGTGAACATCGCGAATGATGGAATCGACGTACTCCTGCTCTTCTTTTTCGGGATTGGTGTCGTCGAAGCGCAGGTTGGTCGCGCCGCCAAATTCCGCAGCCAAGCCGAAGTTGAGGTAGATCGATTTGGCATGGCCGAGGTGAAGGTAGCCGTTGGGCTCAGGAGGAAAGCGGGTTTGAACCCGGCCGTCAAACTTGTTGGATTCAAGGTCGGCAAGAATGATGTCGCGGATGAAGTTGGAGGCTTTGGGCGCGTCGGATGGGGTAGCCGGTGTTTCCGTCGCGTGATTGGTGGTGTCCATGATTTCTCGGTTTCCTCGGATCGGGCGGGCACGAGAGGTTGAAACGGCGCAGCCGCCAAAGAATCTATTTTACTGTGTCCTGCGGCTGCCAGGCGGTGCGAGTCCAGCTTATTGCAGTTTCACAAACGCCACACCATGGCCATTCAACGTCAGCTGAATGGGTGAGTTGGGAGCGACGCTCGAAGCCGTGGGGCCGATGGTCGCGTCCGTCGCAGCGTCGATGGTCAGCAGGCTCGCGGTGCTGAAGGTTCCCAGGCTGCTGAGGTCGAACGACACGGTGCGCGGCGCGCCGCGACAGTTGGCGATATATGTTCTAGCTCGCGCGGCAAAGCGGCAAGCAATGCAACCAGGCCCCTGGGAACGACTTCAGGGGCCTTTTGTTGGTGTGACAGAGGAGACTAGTAAGCCCGGCTAGGTCCGCGCAGAATTCTCACCGGTAGAAAGATGATGGCCTTCACCAGTTCGAGCACGCCACCCACCGCGATACCGAGGATGCGGAAGGGCAACAGCAGCAGCCACACCAGCGGATACAGAATGATCGCGACAATCGCCAGCGGCCAGCAGAAAATCAGCAGAATGCACCACACGAGGAACGTGAACATAACTCCCCCTGCATCATGATACGGCGATTGTGGCGATTGAGTTCCGTTGCCAAGTTTTCCCCGTGCTCAACCCCTTCGCGGGACAGTGGCGAAAAGTTGGGCCGACCGCTACTATTCACTGATTCCGTTCTACAGGGGAGGGCAGGATGTTCCGTGATCGAGCGCTCAGGGTCGCGCTGGTATTGGTGGGGCTGATGCTTCTGTCCGGAGTTTTCTCGCTCATGCATTACAACAATCCGGCAAGAGCATTTGAGCAGATGCTGGCCAGTGTGTATGTCACGCTGGGGGTATTCTTGATCATCGCGGCGTTCAACCCGCCGGCCCATCGTAGCCTGATCGCCTTCACCGCCTGGTCGAGCATCGTTCACGGGGCGGTGATGGGAGTGCAGGCCGTGAAAGGCGTGATCCCGCACGGCGATCTTCTGAAAGCCGCGACGCCAATGCTGGCGATTGGACTAGTTTTCCTTCTGCTGGCGCCAGCGAAGCCGATCGTCGGCGGAACGAAATAAGCTCTCGGTGTCCACCGGCCGGTTGTCGCGGGTACACAGCTCAAGTGATGCTCCGCCCTTTAGACAAATGTAGGCGAGTTGGCCAACAGCGTATACTCGTCCGGAAATTCGAGGAGACGTAATGGTTCGAGCCTGCCTTTTGGTTGTTCTGACGATTTCGATGTTCAGCGTTCTCGCATCCGGGCAGTCGAGTGCTCCCGGCGCCGCCTCCACGGCGATTCCCGCGAACCAGACTGGTCCGGCCTTCGATGTCAGGGCAGCCGTCGATACCTATCTGGCCAAGATGCCGCCTGCACAACGCGCCCGTTCTGATGCCTATTTCGAGGGCGGCTACTGGCTGCAGCTGTGGGATTTTCTTATTACGGTCATCGTGATGTGGTTGCTGCTGCGGTTCCGGTGGTCGGCGCGCATGCGCAATCTGGCCGAGCGCATTACCCGATTCCGTCCGCTGCAAACGGCGCTCTACTGGGTGCAGTTCATCGTCGTTGTGACGGCGCTCACGTTCCCGATGAGCCTGTATGAGGGCTACTTCCGCGAGCACAAGTACGGACTGCTGAACCAGACCTTCGGCCCGTGGATGAGGGATCAGGCGGTTGGGCTGGGCGTCGGCGTGGTGCTGGGAGCCATCCTTATGGTGCCGTTGTTTGGGCTGGTGAGACGGCTGGGAAAGAACTGGTGGGTGTGGGGCGAAGTCGTGATGATGGTGTTTGTCGCGTTGGTGAGCCTGATCGCCCCGGTGTACATCTCTCCGCTGTTCAACAAGTACACGACGCTAACGGACGCACGAATCAAGAACCCGATTCTCAGCATGGCGCGAGCGAATGGGATTCCCGCCAACGATGTGTACGAGTTCGATGCATCGCGGCAATCGAACCGGGTGAGCGCCAACGTCAGCGGATTTGCCGGGACGATGCGGATTTCGTTGAACGACAATTTACTGAGGCGCTGCACGCTGCCTGAGATCGAGACGACCATGGGACATGAGATGGGCCACTATGTGCTCAACCATGCGTACAAGGGACTGGTGATGTTTGGGGTAGTGATTGTGATCGGGTTCGCCGTCGTGAACTGGGGCATCAACTTCAGTCTGGCACGCTGGGGCGGGAAGTGGGACGTGCGAGGAATCACCGATGTCGCCGTGCTGCCGCTGGCGGTGATCGTGTTCTCGGTGTACATGTTCGTGATGACGCCGGTGACCAATACGATCACGCGCAACATGGAGTATGAGGCGGACCTGTACGGCTTGAACGCCGCCCAGCAACCCGACGGCGAGGCGAATGTGGATATGTTGCTGGGAGAGTATCGCAAGCTGGATCCCGGTCCGATGGAGGAAGTCCTCTTCTACGATCATCCCAGCGGACGCACTCGCATCACAGCGGCGATGCGGTGGAAAGCGGAACACCCGGAGTCGGCGAACCAGGAGGAGATGGCGAGACCGCTGTTCGAGGCAAAGTGACGGGCGAGGTGGAAGCACCACGCTTTAGCGTGGTGACTGAAGGGCCGAATATACTCAGGCTTTAGCCTTGGGATTTATGCCGTATCATCTCGCATATATGAAATTCGAACCGTTTCTGGCCAGACCCGGCAAACAATTTCGCCTCAAGGACCACGATCCCGGATATACCGGTCATTACGACTCCGAGGAGAGCGCCAAGGCCGAGCTGCAGGGGAACATTGAGCGTCTGGCCAAGTACCAGGATCTGCTCTATGCCGACAGCACCTATGCGTTGATGATCGTGTTACAGGCGATGGATGCGGCCGGCAAAGACGGCACCATCAAGCACGTCATGTCGGGCGTGGACCCAAGCGGCTGCGAAGTAACCGCATTCAAACCGCCGTCGGAGGAGGAGCTGCACCATGATTTCCTCTGGCGTTGTTATCGCCGTCTGCCGCAACGCGGGCTCATCGGCATCTTCAATCGCTCCTACTACGAAGAGGTCCTCGTAGCCCGCGTTCATCCGGAGGTCCTCGATCATCAGCGCTTGCCCGGCTTCACCAAGCCCGATAGCAAGTTCTGGAAGCAGCGATTTGAGTCCATGAACGACATGGAGCAGCACCTGGTGCGTAACGGAACTCTCGTGCTCAAGTTCTTCCTGTACTTATCCAAGGAAGAACAGCGGAAACGCTTCCTGCAGCGGATTGAAGACCCGCGCAAGAACTGGAAGTACTCCGACGCCGATTTGCACGAGCGCTTGTGTTGGGACGAGTACATGGATGCCTTCGAAGATGCGATCCAGCACACCAGCACGAAGCACGCACCCTGGTACGTGATTCCGGCCGATAACAAATGGTTCACGCACCTCACTGTGTCAGACATCATCGTGGAGACCCTGAAAGACCTGAAGCTCACCTATCCCAAGGTGGATGACGAGCAGCGCAAGCGCCTGGAAAAAGCCAAGAAGGCACTGATGGGCTGACGGATAGACAGTTTATGAAGGTGGTCGAAGAGGTGAGTCAGCCGCTGGCGCCGGGTCCTGTGAATTACTTTGCGGATGGGAGGCCCGCCACGCGGAACACGGCCTTTTCTGCCGCCTGGGGCAGATTCACCGGTACAAAGTAATTTTCGGGATACAGGTAGTCCTCTCCCGACTCGTCAATCACGCGGAGTTGGTGGCGCTTGGCAGCCGCATCGTCGGGAAGTACCTGGTACAGCTTTCTCAGTTCCAACGATGCACCGTACTGCTTGTTCTTCACGCAAACAACGAATTGTGATTCCGCACGTTTCATAGTTCTGAGTCAAAAATACGCTTGATCTTGTGTTCCTTGGCGCCGATTCCATGCGCTTCGTACCAGTGAATCTCGGCCTAGCGACGCACTCGGCTCACAGAAATGACGCCCGGAGGGATCGGGGTTGGGAAGGAAAACCCCCACTCATGCGGCCAAAGACGGGCCGCTTGAATGGGGCACCCGCGTGGTGCTTCCACCTAAAAGCTCTGGTCGCATGGCATTTGGCAGCAGCCCCACATTTGCCAAAATCAGGCAAATGTAGGCCACGGGATGTGTGGGCCACCAGCGAAACTCGCGTGGTACACTTCCGGGGCACTTGCTTTCATCGATAAGTAACGACTCGCTTGGCGCGCTTGTGAACGGGGAGAGGCGGAGCCGACAAATACAGGATGGCTGGTCGAGCACAGGTCGGCCTACAAGAAACCAAGTTATGCCGTCCCCAAGATCCACGGTTGAGAGGCACTGAGCATGCTGCTGAAGTCACTATCTATTCGTGGGCTATATCGAACCCTCACTCTTGACGTAGAGTTCAACGAAGAGATTACTCTGCTCGTTGGCATCAATGGAAGCGGTAAGACGAGTGTGATCAATGTGATCGAGTGGCTATTGAAGCCTGACTTCCGACGATTGGCGCTTGAGCAATATGACTCACTCACGCTTAAGTTTGAGGAAAACAACATCAACTACAAGTTGGCCGCAAGAAAAAGTTCTGAAAACGTTATCCTGTCGATCGATGGGCCACAGACGCCGTTAAAGCCAATAACGATAAGTCTCACGATGACTGCTGCAAAAGACGACGAGGACGCGGAAGAACTTTATCGAGGCCTGGCTCCAGAGAAGCACGAAATACCAATGTATGAACTTCTGAAGTCATTTTCAAAGCCTACTGTTATCACCCTAGATCGCACTATCTCAGCCGAATCCGAAGAGGTTTTTTACGTCGACCCGCGATCGGCAGCAATGAGAAGACGTGCTCGTTCCCGATCCCCTATGGCTTACGTGCAGGAGGTCACATCGTCCAGATACGCCGAGTTTCGAACCAGAGCTATTGCAAACGATGATGAGTTAAAGGCCAAAATAGTGATGTCAGCGCTCCAAGATCCGGAGATGCCTTTTCGCGGTGGGGCGATAAAGCCGATGACCCGGCAGGAGATCACGGGACTTGAGGAGAAAGTTTCAACATATTTGTCCGCCACAATCAAGTCGACAGATGTGCGTAAGCAGGTGCAGCGTTTTTTTAACGCCTCACGCCTCGTGACAGAACGACAACACGGTGCGAAAGGGCAGCACGACCTTGTCAATTTCTTTATCGTTGCTCAGTATCGCCAGATCGAAAGCCTTGCCAAGGCATTCAATGATTTCGAAAAAAAGAATGCATCGGCTTTCAAATCACTAAATGATTACCTTGCCGCTGTGAACCGATTCCTCAATGACAGTAATAAAGAGCTATTTTTCGACGAAAGCACCGGAAAGCTGGCCTTCTCAGTGACGAATGCTCCGGATAAAAAGCAGTCGGGACAGTCGATTACACATCTCTCATCCGGCGAGCGGCAGATTCTTGTGCTTTTTACATTCTTAGCTTTCGCGTCTAACCCAAAGAGCGTATTCATCATCGATGAACCGGAGCTGTCTCTTCACCCAAAGTGGCAGTCTGATTTTATGGACGAGTTCCTAAAACTTCGGCCGGAAGAGACTCAGTTGCTCCTTGCAACACACTCACCGGATATCGTTGGCAAATACAAAGGCAGCTGCGTCGCGCTTCGAGTGACCAGATCATGAGCGGACCACCATCAGACCTGCCCGCCCGAAGCCAGAGTGGCATGGCTGCGCTTGACATCTTTTACTCTGAATTCAACGAGGTTAACTTCTACGTCGAGGATGAGGAACAGGAAAATCTGTACTTCGAGATCTTTAGGAAGCTTTTCAAGCGCATCAGGATCGCCCGGATTTTCCCTTTGGGAGGCAAATCTGCGGTCTTCCAGCACGCGACGTCAGAGGCCAATCAAGGCATCAGAGGCTTCAAGGTTTACATCGTCGACCGAGATTTCGATCACCTGCTTGGAAAACGGTTCGAGCATCCTAATGTATTCTATCTCGACCGATTCTGCATCGAGAATCATCTGCTGGAGCCTGCCGCCATAGTAGAGCTGGTCATCGAGAACCATCCCAAGAGGAGACGAACTGATGTCGAGACGGAACTGTCGCTAAATGCTCAGATCCTATCTCTCTACAATTCCCTACGATCGCTCTTCATGCTTTTCTTTTGTGCGCAGTTCCTAAACCTTGGTGTCAGGAATTGCTCGTCGCCGCCCGAATCATTCTGCGAACCGAAGCGGCTTTGGGAATTGAAAGGTTCTGCCATCATCAGCTATCGAGGAAAACTCAAGGTAGTGGCCGGAGCAAATGGTCTAGTCCATGATCTATTTGACTCACAATGTGACCTTGCATTCTCGCGTGCTCGCACTGCATCCGACAACGAGCTTGTAAGTGGCAAGTTCGTTGCAGCTATGCTCTTTCATTACGTCAAATCAAAGTATAGCCTCGGATCGATGACATTTGAGTCATTCGTGTATAGACTGGCGAAAAATTGCACGCTGCGGTCAATGCGCGGGTTCGCCGTCCGCGTGCGTGCAGGCGTACGTTCTCACCGAGCGGCGCCCTAACGTCATAACAAAGAAGCAGAGGGCGTATACAACTCCGCGGGCGGCACACACTTCCCTGGTTTTGGGAAATGCGAGACCCGAGTCCCCAAACGTCGGCGATGGTTGCCCGTCACGCTGATGCGTGACCAACTCGCTTGGTGTTTCCCCCTACTCCTCGTACACTACCTCTGGAAGGATGAGGGAGAGCTGTCTTCCACCGAGTCGGCAGCCGGACACTACCCGCATTCCCAGTAGGTGCTTTGACCTGTGATGGGTCTTGACCGTTTTCGATTTTTCAGCCGTCTCCCTGCCAACACCCCCGTCCGGCCCCAGAAAATTCCACCTAAGTCCTTATTCCGCAATATTTTGCCTCCAAGTCCCACGCGCTCAATATTTTGCACGGACTTTCGCCTTTCGCCCCCTGTGTTTTCAATATTTTACGGGCAGGGGGGGAGGGGGGAGGGGGTACCCCTGACCCAATACGTCCCAGTTTGGGAATCGACTCGTGATGCCTCGACCCAGTTGCCAGCAACCAGCTACCAGTTGTCCCTAGTGTCCCCCGCTATTGCCCGACAGCTCCTTCACGATGTCTCCCACAAACTTCTTGGCGTCGCCGAAGAGCATCAGCGTGTTGTCGAGGTAATAGAGCGGGTTATCGATGCCGGCGAAGCCTGGACTCATGCTGCGCTTGATGACCATCACGGTGTGCGCTTTGTCCACGTCGAGGATGGGCATGCCGTAGATGGGGCTCGAGGTATCGGTGCGCGCCGCCGGGTTGGTGACATCATTGGCTCCGATGACCAGGGCCACGTCGGTCTGCGGCATGTCGCCGTTGACCTGGTCCATGTCGAGCAGTTTGTCGTAGGGAATGTCGGCTTCGGCCAGAAGGACGTTCATGTGTCCGGGCATGCGGCCCGCTACGGGATGGATTCCGAAGGTCACGTCCACGCCGCGCTTGCTGAGCGCGTCGTAGAGTTCGCGAACTTTGTGCTGCGCCTGGGCGACGGCCATGCCGTATCCGGGCACGATGACGACCTTATTGGCAGCCGCGAGGATCGCCGCCGCTTCTTCCGGCGTCGCACTACGAACGGGACGCGCTTCCTGCGTGCCTGTGGCCGCAGGCTGCACCTGTCCGAAGGCTCCGAACAAAACGTTGGAGAAAGATCGGTTCATGGCCTTCGACATGTTCACCGAGAGGATGAAGCCCGACGCGCCGTCGAGTGCTCCCGCGACGATGAGCAGCTTGCTGTCGAGCACGAATCCCATGGCGGCGGCGGAGAGTCCGGCGTAGGAGTTCAACAGCGAGATCACGGTCGGCATGTCGGCGCCGCCGATAGGGACGATCATGAGCACGCCGAATATCAGCGGAATGATCACCATCGCCGGATAGAGCCCCATGTGCTCGGGGTGCAACACCAGCACCACCGCGATAGCGATCGCGATCCCCAGGAAGCCCAGGTTGACGATGTTCTGTCCTTTATAGGTGATGGGGCGCTGCGGCAGGATCTCCATCAGCTTGCCCGCCGCCATCAGGCTGCCGGTGATGGTGAGCGAGCCGAGGATGACCTCGAGCGACAGCACGCTCATCATGAATTTCGAGATGTTGGGAGCGCGCAGGTAGAACTCGGCGGTGCCGACGAGGGTGACGCAGAGCGCGCCGAAGGCGTGGCTGAGCGCGGTTCGCTGCGGAACGGCGGTCATGGCGACGCGGCCCAGCGGCACTCCGATGATGGTGCCCAGCACCAGGGCGATGGCGATCCATTTGTAATCGACGATGCCCTTGTAGAAGAGCGTGCCGACGATGGCGAGCAACATGCCCGCCTCGCCTGCGAAGATGCCGTGGCGCGCGGTGGCGGGCGAACTCAGCCATTTCAGCGACAGAATGAACAGCGCCGCCGCAATAATGTAGAGGACCTCAATGACGTATTCACCGCCCATTAGGTTTGTCATGGCTTGGGCGCTTTACTCACTTTGAACATCTTGAGCATGCGGTCGGTGATGATGAAGCCGCCGACGATGTTGCTGGTGGCGGCCACGATGGCGATGGTGCCGAGAATCGTGGCGAGCTGGCTCTTCTGTTCGCCCGCGAGAATGATGGCGCCTACCACGGCGATGGCGTCCAATGCGTTGGTGAGCGACATCAGGGGTGTGTGGAGAAGCGGGGAGACTCGCCGGATCACCTCGAATCCGATAAACGCGGCGAGCATGAAGACGTAGAGACTGGTGATCAGGTCTGCCTTCAAATCAAAACCTCCAAAGTCCACCACAGAGACACAGAGGCACAGAGAAAATCAATTTCTAAATCTGCTCTTCTCGGTGTCTCCGTGCCTCTGTGGTTCATTATTTAGTTTGCGTTACCAGTGCCGGCAGCGAGTAAAATTCGCGCACGCGTGGATTGACGATCTCGCCGCCCTCGGTCACCAGGGTGCTGCGCACGATCTCGTCGTCCATGTTCAGGTTAAGCTTCCCGTCCTTCACCATGTTGAGCAGAAAGTTGGTCAGGTTGCGGGCATACATCTGGCTGGCATGATAGGGAACTGCGCTGGCCAGGTTGATGGTGCCGAGAATGGACACTCCATGCTCGACGACCTTCTCTTCCATGCGCGTCAGTTCACAATTGCCGCCGCGCTCGGCTGCGAGATCGACGATCACCGATCCGGGCGCCATGCGTTCCACCATCTCTTTGGTCACAAGCACCGGAGATTTCTTGCCGGGAATTACCGCCGCCGTGATCACTACATCGTGTGCCGCGACGACGTTTCCCAGCAACTCGCGCTGGCGCTGATAAAACGAATCATCCTGCGCTTTGGCGTAGCCGCCAGCATCCTGCGCGTCAGCGACCTCCAGCGGAAGTTCGACGAACCGGCCGCCGAGGCTCTGCACCTGCTCCTTCACGGCGGGACGCAGGTCGTACGCCGAAACTACGGCACCAAGTCGTCGCGCGGTGGCAATGGCCTGCAAGCCCGCGACGCCTGCGCCCATCACCAGCACGCGCGCAGGAGTGATGGTTCCGGCCGCGGTGGTCAGCATGGGAAAGATGCGGGGCAGCGTGTCAGCGGCGATAATCACGGCCTTGTATCCGCAAATCGTTCCCATGGACGATAGGGCGTCCATACTTTGCGCGCGGGTGGTGCGCGGCATCAACTCGACCGAGAATGCGGTCGCGCCGGTGGCGGCAACCTCCTGGACGGTCTGCACATTGCCGAGGGGACGCAGGAATCCGACCAGGACCTGCCCTCGCCGCAGAAGTGCGAGGTCGGCCTGGCCAGTGCGATCGTTGGAGCCGTGGCACAGCACCTGAAGAACGACGTCGGCGACGCGAAATACTTCGGCCCGATCGGCCACGATCTGCGCGCCTTTGGTCACGTAGTCGGCATCCGGATAGCCAGCTTCGACCCCGGCACCGGCTTCGATGACGACGTCCAGTCCGGCTTTTTTGAGGTTTGGAATTGCTGCAGGTACGAGCGCAACCCGCCGCTCCCCTGGAAACGTTTCGCGGGGAACACCGACAATCATGGAGTGGTCCTTTGCTTCCCAGCTCAAAGTGGTGAACTCAGCATTCTAATCGCGCGACAGCAAATGTGCACCGGAAGGTGAAGTCGGGGGCGATTGAGAACCCAAAATGAAAACCCGGAGCCTGTAAGAGGCTCCGGGTGAGTTGTGATCGCTGAGGCGGGTTAGCGCAACGCTACTTGTCGAATACCAGCTTGGTTTCCCCAACCTTGGCAGGCCCGGCGTACTGGTAGATGCCGAGCACCTGTGCTTGCCTGCGCTGCGGTTTCTGAAATTGCGGCCGGCGTCTGCGAGGATGCGCAAGGTGCGGATGCTATTCATTCGGTCAGGCAGGACACTCAACTTGGATAGCATTCCGACGCAGGCACTCTACCGGGAAGATTCAATAGTACCTGCACTCTCACACAGTGCGAGAACTACTGATAAGGAGCATGTTGCAAAAGGCCCACATCGCTTTTTGTCGCCTACTACGCGTAGATGCTATCCCACTCTGGGACTAAAGTAGACAAAATACAAGTAAGCAGGTTTGGCGTATAACGGTGCTTGACTTCCAGCCGAGCCGTGCTAGTGTCTGCACGAAGGCAGGTACCGCCTCAGGCCGAGACTGGCGCAGCTGGTCTCAGTTGCGGCCCCCAGGGAATTCGCGCAACGCACAATAGGAGGGAGTTAAAATGAGCGGCAAACTAACAGCAGTTTTGCTTATCGTGGTCGCCGCAGTAGCCTTTGGCGCAGGATTTTATCTACGCCGGCCGTCGGCCGGGAACGCAGGCCTCGGTAAGGGAAACCCGCCTCCACCGGCGCCGAAACAAACGAAGGTCAAGATCATTATGAAGCAGGACCTCAGCTGCCAGCAGATTGACAGCGGGTCAGGCAACGCGGACAAGGTCCCAATGCTCAACAAGACTGTCGGCGACACCATTATCTGGGAGAAAGGCATCGCGCCCGGTGGACCGACAACCCTGAGTGTTACGTTCCCGCAGACTTCCAACGGCCACCCTGGCACCCCGTTTATCGACCCCAACACACATCAGCCGGTGTATACGCTTAACGATGGTGACATCGGACATATTGACCCGAATGCAGTCTGCGATACGTACTTGTTCCAGAGCGCGAAGGTTGGGGCAAATTCCTGCACCAACCCGCAGGACCCGGGAGTGATCATCGACAAGTAGTGGGCCGCTTTGGGAAGGGGTTGCCAAAGAGACTGGAAGCCCCTAATTTTTCGCGATCAGGGCTGTGAAAGCCGGGTCCGAGTGCAGAGGCTCGAAGTCGGGGGTATCGCGGATGGTGCTGCGCGAGAAGTGCGCGTGTACGGCTTTGTCGAGCCAACTTAGAGTCTGCTTCCGGTCACCAAGCTGGTTGTAGATTAACGCCGCACGGAACAGAGCATCCGGATCGTCCGAACTCAATTGCAGTGCTTGGCGAATCTCGGAAGTGGCAGTCGGTTTGTCGCCCAACATGGCGCTGTACTGGGCCAAATATGCGTGTGCCGTAAAGTCTTTCGGATTCACTTGCAACTTGGCGCGCGCAAGTTCGATGGCCCGCTTGTAGGGACCGGCGGATTCCGGCCGGCGACCTGGTGACCAAAACAACGCATCTCCCAGGTTCCCCCAGTTCATAAACTCCTGATCGTCGAGGCTGCAAGCCTTTTCGTATGCCGCAACCGCATCGGAGTAACGGTGCTGGTAGAAGTAGGATGTCCCGAGGTTGCTGTAGGCAGCCATGGTCGGGCGCAACTCGATGGAGCGGCCAAGCGCCTGGTTGGCCGCTTCATACTTCGCCTCCATCAAATAGGCGCCGCCCAAGTTATAGTAGCCGCGATTATTGTCAGGACGCAGTTCCACGACCTTGCGGAACATCACGGCCGCGTCTTCATAGCGCCCATGTCCGAAGTAGAATGTCCCCAGCCAGTTGTAAACGGCCCAATATTGCGGACGCGCAACGATGGCCTTCTTATAGGTCGATTCAGCTGCCGATGCGTTCCCCATACGGTCGTAGGCCTGTGCCAGGCCACTCAGTGCGTTGGCGTCGTCATGATCCAGGGCCAGTGTGCGTTGGAACTCCTGCGCTGCCTCCTGATACTTGCCGGTGTCGTTATAGATGTTGCCCAGGCAGGTGTGTGCCGCTGCCAGACGGGGATCGACCTTAAGGGCCTTATTGCAATTGTTGGCTGCCGTGTCAAACCATTGCTTGCCGCGATGGGCTTCATAGCCTCGCCAGTAGGCCTCGCCCAGACCCGCGTAGGCCGGAGCATAGTTCGGACTCAGCTTTAGCGCCTGCTCGAACTGCTTGATGGCGGCGTCGATGTTCTCCGATTTTTGGTATTCGAGCAGGTAGCCGCGGCCCTTCAAATAAGCCTCATATCCCGCCGGACCCGCCGCCTGAACTTCCGAAGGCGCAGGCTGCTCCGTCCGGGCCTCGGCTGGCAACATGGCAAACACGTCGGCGACGGTGCTGTCCTCCAGTGCAAACAGATCATTGGCATCGCCCGTAACCGTGCGCGCGTCCATCTGCTGATGCGTTTTAGGATCAATCAGGCTGCAGGTGACGCGCATCTTGTCGCCAGAGCGCTGTAGCGCGACCGCCAACACCCGGTCAACGCCGAAGGCCCGCCTCGCGGCGTCCGCGGTCGTCACACCTTGTGCACTCAACTCATTGGGAGGAATTAGCTGTATCGTGTGTCCGTTCGTACCCTGCGCGATGCGCGCGCTGATGGTTTCGGCGACACCGCGTACCAACGCATTCTCGGCAGCATCCTGGCTGCCGCTCTCGATGGGCAGCACCGCCAGCACACGGAAACTACTGGCGGTTGGCCGCTGCCCCAGCAGTTGCCTGATCTGCGGCCAGAAATGGTACACGGCGAACGCGGAGCTTGCCAGGAGCACGACCACCAGCGCAAGTGCAAAGCGACTGTCCGGCAGCCATTCACCTGATCTGACTTTTTGCCCCTGCGCCACCCGTGCCAGATCGTCGTGCAGTTCTTTGGCCGTTTGGTAACGTCGTTTGGAATCCTTTTCGAGGGCCCGCAGAATCACTTTTTCCAAGCCGGTCGATATGGCAGGATTGATTTCGGTCGGCCGTCTAGGTGCCTCATGCCGAATGGCATGCCTCAAGGGTGCCATCTGCGTCTGAGGAAACGGGAGTTGCCCGGTCGCCAACTCGTAGAGAACGACCCCGGCGGCCCACAAGTCCGTGCGCTGGTCGGTTATTCCTTCGAACTGCTCAGGCGCCATGTAAGGCAGCGTCCCGGTCAGAGTCATGGCAAGGCTCACCGTCTCAGCCGACGCGACATCGACGGCGGGATCGATCAATTCCGCCAAGCCGAAATCCAGGATTTTGAGTTGACCGCTTTCCGTGAAACGCAGGTTGCCTGGCTTCAGGTCGCGGTGGATGATGCCCTCGTGGTGTGCAGCTTCTAATCCACTGGCGAGTTCACGGCCGAGCGCGAGCACGGTTTCTTCTGGTAATGGCCCGTGCGCCAGCTTTTCGTCGAGCCGGGTGCCGGAGACGTACTCGGTAACCAGAAAGTCGATTCCGTTCCACTCGGGAAAATCAAACGCAGTCGCGATATTGGGGTGGATCAGCCTGCCGACGGCCTGGGCTTCCAGGTGGAAGCGCTTGCGCGCGGCATCGTCGGCGAATGCCTTGGCAGGGAGGACTTTGAGCGCAACGTCACGGTCAAACCTCTCGTCGTGGGCGCGAAATACGTCACCCTGGCCTCCGCCCCCGATCTTTTCGAGGATGCGGTAGTGGCCCACGAGTTGTCCCACGCTGATGGATGGCGTCGACATAGACAGGCATATTAGGACACGGTTACGGTCCAGCGTCAATGAAACCGGTTTGGTAAAGGGGTTGCTGCCAGTTTGCGTGGGCGGGGTTTGGAACAATTCGGGCTGGGCCCCGGTGTCGTGCTACACCTTGAGGAAGATGCGTTTCCGGTACATCCACCAGATCGGCAGGAAGCAAACGACTACAAATGCAATCGAATAGGCCAGAGAGCCGAGGGCGCGAGGAGTGATGTGCGCGAAGCAGTTTCGATAAATGTAGTCCTGCAGGGTCGCGGTATGACGGCCTATGTGCGCACGAAGGTTGAACAACAAATTCGATAACAGGTCGGCAAGCGTATAAGCTGCGATGGCATTGGTGCCGAAGATCACAAATGGCCTGGCCCAGATTCCCCGGTGCTGCTTTACATCGTTGACCCTGTAGCAAGCCGCCAGGCAGATCAGGGCGCACCCCGCGGTGAACAGGACGAACGAACTGGTCCAAAGCTTCTTGTTGATCGGGAACCATACCCCCCAAAGCAATCCGGCAACTGCGCAGACCGCGCCAAAGGCCAGCATGCCAGCCGCTTTCTTCCGTGCATCGCGGAGCGTCGCCAGCCATTCGCCGGTCAATACCCCTAACAGTGCGGTGGCGATTGCAGGAAACGTGCTCAGTATTCCTTCGGGATCGCGTGTGCCCTCGTACATCGCACCGGGCAGGAATTGCTTATCGAGATACCAGCTCAAATTCGCATTGGGATCGAGCAACGGCATGTCCGTGCCTGGCACACCAAATCCAGGCACTGGGATGAACCGCATGGCGATCCAGTAGCCGACTAGCAGGCCAGCAATCCAGATTGCGATTCCGCGGGTCTTCGACGTCAGGGTGATCACGGCTGCTGCGAGATAAGCAAGGGCGATGCGCTGCAGGACTCCGGCGACTCTCCACGTGGCGAGATGGAAATAGGGAAACCCATTCAAGAAGAGACCGATGAAGAAGATGATTGCGCTGCGGCGTAACGAGTGGAGAAGCAATGTTCGCTGCGATCCGCCGCGTTTCATGCGCGACCGAAACGACAGGCTGAGCGAAACCCCAACAATAAAGAGGAAGAATGGGAAAATCAGGTCGGTAGGAGTCCACCCGTTCCAGTCGGCATGTTTCAGCGGGGCGTACGGGAAGTCATTTCCGGGGTTGTTCACCAGGATCATGGCCGCGATGGTGGCACCTCGGAAAACGTCGAGCGAAGACAGGCGCGACGGAGCCGATGCCTCTCGGGCGGGGGTGACCGGAGCTTTGCTGCGAGTGGTAGACATCGTGTCGCTAGCGCAGACCGCAAGCCGCAGCATTTATCGTAACCGAAACGGCCGATTTCACACCGTCTTGGCAATGTACTAAGGAACCTCTGAACTAGCCCCACTTTTTTAGGCGGGAATGACTTGAAAAGTAAGATTCAGATCGATGCCTTCATTCCCACTGGTTCTTTGAGCCCTCCGGCTGGCCCGTGCCGATAGCCGGGCGCTCTTGGAAGAC
>DATBZX010000101.1:0-6920 GCA_036512955.1 Terriglobales bacterium | reverse complement strand
CGTCGGGGTTTCCGCTGGCGTTTGTGTTGCACCCGACTTTGGAATGACTGTCTCCCTCATGGTTGTGGACGGCATTTTCGGCTTATAGTTCATGTCTGCGTTTTCAGCCTTAATCGCTTTGCAGTCGAGCGAGTAGACTAGTTCGCCTTTTCCTGTCTGCCCTATGGGAGGACAGTCACGAAGAACATCGTTGTCTTGTGCAAATGCCGGCGACGACAGAAGCAATATTGCGGTTGCTAATTTGTACATTAATTCCTGCCACAGATGAGATTGCGTTAAACCTCAACAGAGGTTGACGCGACTGGTTCCGGTTCGCGCTAACGCATCGAAGTTTATGATTCTGGACAAGCCGGGCAGCTCGTATTGGCTAAATTCGGTCGCATGTGGTCAATATTGACCACTCACTTTTTCGGATGACAGAGTCAGCGGCTCCACTGCTAGACCATCGGCTCCAAAGTTAAGCCGACATAGAGCATAGGCGCACCATCCTGCGCCCGCTTGTTTCCAACCAGCTCCGAACGAAACCTGGAACGATCCCGGCGTCTGGGTATTGCCTTCCCAGAGCTTAACAACGATAGGAGCACGCAATGATTAAGTATGCCGTAGTGATCGCCGCCGTAGCTGGAATTTGCAGTGCAATGCCTGCTGGAGCTGAAGAAGTGGGGGTTGGTGTCGGCCCTGTTGGCGTAACGGTTGGTGAGGGTCACGGAGATCGTGACAGGGACCGTGACCGTGACGTCGTCCGCGACCGTGATCATCAGGACCGTGACAAAACTGTCATCATTAAGAAGGGCGATCACGACAGAGACGTTGACCATGATCGACGACCTGTCGTTATCGACAAACAGTAATCGGATTTGAACGGCCTCCATCATGGGGGCCGTTTTTTACAGGTGGAAGCGCCAGCCAGCCTAGTTCAATGCCTGGTCTCTTCGCGTTCCGCTAGGCCATCATCGAAGCGGTTTTGCTCGCGTTCGGAGGGAGAACCCTTGGTTGCTGCCTCACCTCCGCCGGAGCGTCACTCTATGACGCCCGTCCCGCACGATCGCCCGCCGGAGCCACATGCCGTGGTGACGGATGCCGAGGCGGAAATGCCGCTGCCATCCAATCCACAGACATTCTTTCTCGGTGGTTTGTTCGCGTTGAGCGTCTTTGCGACGCTCTACCTGGCAAGCCCGATCATCCTTCCCGTTGTGCTTGCCTTCGTGTTGAAGCTCCTTCTGCAACCGGCTGTGCGTCTCCTGCAGCGTGTGCATCTACCCCGCCCTATCGGAGCGCTCGTGACCGCACTCCTGGTGATTGGCACGCTCGTGGGTGTTGTAGCAGGCTTGTCAGTGCCTGCCGCGAATTGGGCGACGAAGTTGCCAGAGGGCATACCTCGCTTGGAAGCCCACCTGGTGGTTTTAAAAAATCCCCATCCTGGCGTTGCAAAAGGTCATCCAACAGGCCGAGGAAGTCGCGGACAATCCTGCACAGAAAGGTTCCAGCATAGCGGTTCGTCCTGATCTCGGCCTATCAGGCGCGCTGTTCACTGGAACGCGCGAAGTCCTCGGTGGCCTGTTTACGACTGTCCTAGTGCTCTACTTCCTGTTGGTGGCGGGCGATATATTCCTTCGCCGCGTCGTCGAAATTTTGCCGACGTTCAGCAACAGGCGGCAAGCGGTCGATATCTCTCAACAGGTCCAGGAGGACATCTCCGCCTATCTAGTGACGATCCCGGCCATGAATGCTACTGTGGGAGTCGCCACCGCGGTCGCGATGTATCTTTGTGGACTTGGTGACCCGTTGTTGTGGGGCGCCACTGCCTTCCTGCTCAACTACATTCCAATTTTGGGTCCGCTGTTCGGAACCGTAATCTTCCTCCTCGCCGGAATGCTGAGCTTCGATAGCTTATGGGGGGCTTTGCTGCCGCCGGCGCTCTACTTCGGAATCCACCTCCTCGAAGGTGAAGCACTGACGCCCATGCTGCTTGCGCGACGCTTCACGCTGAACCCAGTGCTGGTTATCTTGTCGCTGGTGTTCTGGTTCTGGATGTGGGGCGTCCCTGGCGCGATTTTGGCCGTTCCATTGTTGGCTATTCTGAAGATCATTTGTGATAGGTTGCGTCCGCTAAAGGCCTTGGGGCATTTTCTCGAAGGGGAATAGCGGAATTGCCCTCTCCGCCGCACCGAGGCGCACAACTCCAAGGGCAACCCTATATTTGTCCCGCCATCCAACAAAGATGATGCAGGACAAGCGTCAAGGCACGGGCTTTGTCAGTCGCGGCTGGCCGCTTCTCTCGAGCGGCTTCCGGCCCCTTTTCCTGCTGGGATCCATCTAGTACCTCGTCACAGTGATTATGACAGGTTGATTCCAAGCCAGTTGAGGATAGGCAGGTCTTTCGGAGCAACCAGGATTTGGATGCTTCGGCCGACGCCGGGTTGACGGCGAATGAGGCCATTTCGTTCGAGCGTCAGGACCATCTGGTGGACCGAGGGCGGGCTGACCTGAAAGTGGCGCTGCATGTCGGCTTCGGCGGGCGGGCACCGGAACATGTGCGAATAGGTGTAGATGAAAGCCAGATACTGGCCTTGCTTCTCGGTGAAATGTTGCGCGCTGAGGCTGCGAGCGGCGCCTGATTTTTGATTCATTTGTCGATTCGTCCGGTCCTCCAACAAGGAGGTCGGGATGAATGTACGTTATCGGGTCGAATTGAGCCAAGCCGAACGCTGTGAACTCACCGCGATGTTGAGCAAGGGCAAACGAGCCGCCCGCAAGCTCAAGCGGGCTCAGATCTTGCTGGCGGCCGATGCCGGCCACAGCGATGAAGAGATTGCCCGCACCGTGACGGTGGGCGGTTCCACCGTGTACCGGACCAAGCGACGTTTTGTCGAAGGCAATCTGGAACGGGCGCTGAGCGAGGAGCCGCGTCCTGGAGCGGAGCGCAAGCTCACCGGCAAGGAGAGGCCTTGCTGGTGGCAACCGCCTGCGCCAGCCCTCCTGAGGGCCGCGCCCGCTGGACGCTGGAACTTTTGGCCGATGCCATGGTCGAACTCACCGACCACGAGAGCCTGTCGGGCGAGACAGTGCGCCGGCGGCTGGCCGAAAACGGCCTCAAGCCGTGGCGCAAGGATATGTGGTGCATCCCAAAGGTCGACGGCGAATATGTCGCCCGCATGGAAGACGTGCTCGATCTCTATGCCGAAACACCCGATCCCGACCGGCCGGTGGTCTGCTTCGACGAGAGCCCGGTCCAGCTCATCGGCGAGGTGCGCCAGCCGATCCCACCCGAACCGGGCCAACTCGAACGCTACGATTGCGAGTACCGCCGCAACGGCACCGTCAATTTGTTCGTCTGCATCGACGTGCATCGGTCCTGGCGCAAGGTCAAGGTCACCGAACGGCGGGCCGCGGAGGATTACGCCCAGTGCATGCGCGAACTCGTCGATGTTCATTATCCCGATGCCGCCTGCATCCGCGTCGTGCAGGACAACCTCTCGACCCACTCGGCAGGCTCCCTCTATGAGGCCTTTGCGCCCGCCGAGGCCCGGCGGATTCTGAAGCGTTTGGAGTTCCACTACACCCCAAAGCACGCCAGTTGGCTCAACATGGTCGAGATCGAGATCGGCGTACTCCGCGGCCAGTGCCTGGACCGCAGAATCGACGACCCAAATTGGCTCCGCCGCGAAATCGCCGCATGGGAGCAACAACGAAACACCGTCGGCGCTCGTATCAAATGGATGTTCACAACCGACAAGGCCCGCGCCAAAATGGGCCGCGCCTATCCAGTCACGGCCAAATAGTCATAATCACTGTGCAGAGGTACTAGGCGGGTCTCGCGATCCTGATCTGGCTCCCGGTCTTTATGGGCGAACTCACTCTGACCACGGCCTTCGCGCCGCGCGACTGGCATGTCGATGAGATGCTCTACGGCTATCTTCCAGCGGTAATCACCGGTTTCCTGTTTATGGTAAGGTCGGCGCTGTTGCTGGTTGCGTGGTCGGTCGCCACGAAGCCAACAAGGCGGACGCGGAAAAAACCAGTCCGCAGGCACCGAATTCGGCCTCAAAAGATGGCGGTAAGATGTAACAGTCAATTGCGTGTGTGTTTTCGCATTGCCTCGTTAAGTTTCCGCCTGCCTTCGCTGAGGTGGTGACGGCGTTCCAAGCCTGCGGATTTGGACAACCGTCCGATTTGGTGCGGCACCACGGTTCGATCTGCGAAGCCCTCACGCCTTTCGCCAGGGAACGGCGGTGCCGCTTCCTGCGGCTATCTGGAGGCAACCAATAGCGTCACTGTCAATCGTTTCTTGCGGCGCTTAAGCCTGTCCCAGCCGCTTTCGGTGCCGTAGAGGTGGATGACCTCGAACCAGTCAGGATGCGCTTTAAAGAACGGTTGCCAAGCTTCTCAATTCGCGCTCGCGATTAGAAGTTGCAGTCTGCTATGCGGTGGCTGGGTTTGATTTTGCGAGTGATCTATTTTGATCACATTGCTCCACCCGCCGTGAGCTAACGTTCCATCATCTTAGCCTAGGACTTGGCATTAATTGACCGAGACCTCTGGAATGGCGTCACAACCCGCTTCCTCTTGGAACTAATGTGAACCGGGCGTGGTTTAAGGGTATGGACGCTTTATCAAATTGGCCCCGCAATCGGCTTTTACTCGCCCTGCCAGCCCGCAATCTCAAGCAGCTTATGCCGGAGCTCGAACAAATTCGCTGCCAACGCGAGCAGGTTCTCTCCGACGCTGACAGTTCGCTCGACCATGTATTTTTCCCCGACAGCGGTGTAGTCTCGGTGGTGGCGGTTTATGCGGACGGCAGTATCATTGGAGATGGCAACGATCGGTCGGGAGGGTTGCGCGGGTGTGCAAGCCGTCTTCGGCGCCAAGAGTTCCTCCGCCAGGCTTCTCGTCCAAATCCCGGGGAGCGCAGCAAAGATGTCGCGCGCGGCGTTTATGCGAGCCATGGAGTCGATGCCGTCCTTCCGAAGTCTCATGTTCGCTTACGTTCAGGCTTTTCTCGAGCAGGTCATGGTGTCGGTAGCCTGCAATGGTGCGCACAGCCTGAAGGAGCGGCTGGCGCGTTGGCTGCTCATGATGCGCGACCGCAGCGACGAGGACGCACTGCTGATCACCCAGAACCTGCTGGCCGAGATGCTGGGTGTTCAGAGGCCAACCATCACGAATGCCGCCGGAGAATTAGAACATGCAGGTTTGATTGAGCGCGGCCGACAGCAGGTCACTATACTGGATCGGCCGGGCCTCATGGCGGCATCTTGTGAATGTTATCAGTTGGTCCGAGCGCGCGTCGCTTTTCACCTTCCCAAAACATATGTGTAACAAAGTCAGATTCCCGCCCAGTCGGTAATGTACATTACCGACAACGTCCCCTAAAATAGCTCACAATAAGGACTGGGGAGGCCGACGTTGGCTCTCTAGCAGGATCGTATTCTTGCTGTCGAGGATGAGCCCGCACGATCGGCGTGTTTTTATCCGGTACGGCGACCGACGGCACGCTTGGACTGGATGCGATCAAGGCCGATGGCAGGATTACCTTCGCCCAGGACGAATCGGCGCGCGACGCCTCGATGCCGTGCGGCGCGTTGCTTGGGTTACGTTCTCTCGCCGGAGAACATTGCGAGCGCCCTACGTCGCGGGTCGCAAGCAAGAAGTCTCTCAGAAGCGCGCCCCTGCGAGCACGTTTCTAAATGAGCCAAGCCACTCCAAAGATGCGGGATTTCGCCGAGCGTCTCATTGCTTATGAGACGAGGGGAAATAAATCTTCTGAGACAAAACCCCCAGCGGTGTTTCTCGTCGGCGAGAAGCTGCGTCCGCAGCTGGCGACACTCATGGGCAACGTCGGTTTTCGTGCGCTCCTTTCTCGCGCGCTCGCGCTGGCCAACGCGGAAGTTCCGTGGCTGCGCGCGGTGCGTGTCAAAGCGGATGGCTCTTTTGAAGGGTTGGACGAACTTGGAGCGCACGTTGACCTGGATGAGATTTTCGAGGGCAGAGTTGTTCTGCTTGCCCAGTTGCTTGGACTGCTGGTGGCTTTCATCGGCGAAGATTTAACGCTTCGTTTGGTGCGCGAGGTCTGGCCGAAACTGTCCCTTAACGATTTGAATTTTGGTAAAGGTGATAATGATGAAAAACCAAAATGACGCGACTAAACGCAAACTGACGGAAAAAACCGTGAGCCAGCCGGCTAAAGTCATGATCCGCAAACTGCCGACCGGTGTGCGCGGCCTCGACGACATCCTGGGTGGCGGCATCCCGGAATTTTCTTTCAACGTCATCGCCGGCATGCCCGGCTGTGGGAAAACCACGATGGCGCATCAGATCGTTTTCGCCAATGCGACGGCGAAAACCCCCGCGCTCTTTTTCACCGTTCTCGGCGAACCCGCCATGAAAATGCTGCGCTATCAGCAACAATTTTCTTTCTTCGACGAGTCCAAGGTGGGCAAGGCCATTCGCTTTATCAATCTAAGCGACCTGGTATTGAATCAGGATTTGAGCGCGGTCCTCGCTGAAATTATCAAGCAGGTCACGACGGTCAATCCGAGCGTCGTGGTGGTGGATTCCTTTCGCACCGTGATGCGCAAAGCGCTGGCCACTGCCGGCGAAATGGAGATGCAATCGTTCATTCAGCAACTCACCCAGTTTCTGACCAGTTGGGAAGCTACGACATTTCTGGTCGGCGAATATGGCGAGGAAGAGACCCGCGGTAATCCGCTGTTCACGATCGCCGATGGCCTCTTCTGGCTTTCGCAGAAGGTGGAGAGAAATTCCGTGGTGAGAAAATTGCAAATCTTGAAAGTGCGCGGGCAGGACTCGGTGCCGGGATTGCACACCGTCCGCATCAGCGACGCCGGGTTGCAAGCCTTCTCGCGCACGTTGGGATTCGTCCTCAAAAATAGGAAACCGGCGCGGCGTCGGCGGCTTTC
>DATBZX010000100.1:0-22121 GCA_036512955.1 Terriglobales bacterium | reverse complement strand
GTCTTCCACGTGGGTGGCGATCCACCAATAATTGCCCTGGGGATCTTCCACCCCTCCGCTGCGGTCGCCGTAGAACTGGGTGGTGACTTCCTGAAGCGACTTTGCGCCTGCGGCGAGCGCGCTCTTGTACAGTGCATCCACGTCGGGCACGTACAGATAAAAGGTCATCGGCCGCGGCTTCCATTCGTCGCGGGTCTGACCGATCATCAGCACCGAATCTCCAATGGTGACTTCCGCGTGACGGATATTACCCTTGTCATCCTTCATTTCGTACTTCACTTGAGCATTAAATGCGCTCTTCAGGAAATCGATTTGAAGCGCGGCGTCGTCGACCGTGAGATAAGGCGTCACTGTGTGATAGCCATCGGGTACCGGCTTTGCTGCCATGATTTGTCACCTCTACAAAGAGAATTCCCAGAGTGCGGCCTGGTCGCGGTGCCCGATCTAAAACGAATGACGGGACGACCCATCCCAGCGTCTCAGGCGAAACGTTAGGGATTTTACCCCAAAAGTAGGCCTGTGCCCGTGAATAATTCGCAAGCGCCACAGGCGCTCAGTGAGCCATGGAACTTCCGCCACGGCCCCGAACGCGCTTCATGGCAAATGCAATCGGAGCGCACAGCAGGCAGACGTAGCCGAGGTAGCGGAAGTCGTCGACAAACGACATTAAGGCAGCCTGCTGGTTCAAGACGCCATCCAACAACTTGTAGGCCTGTTGGCCAGCAGTACCGAGCTACGCATGCTGCGTGAAATAGCCCCATATGGCTTGGTACTGCTGCTGGAAGTTATGGCTCGCACCGTTAATGGAGTGCACCAGTTCATTGCGGTGTACCTGTTCATGCCGTGCCAGCATGGTGTTCATGACGGCGATTCCGATGCTGCCGCCAACGTTGCGCATCAGGTTGTAGAGGCCACTGGCATTGCCGATTTCTTCGTTTGGCAGCGTGCCCATGGTGGTTGCGGCTAGCGGAACGAATATCAGGCTCATGGAGGCGCCGCTGAAGACGATAGGCCACAGCAGCGACCACTGCGAGATGCCCAGGTCGGCGCGTCCCATGGCGAAACTGCAGAGAGCGGTAAACACAAATCCGGCACACACCAGATAACGGTTATCCATCCGATCGGTGAGAAGTCCGATTACCGGCATGAAGAACAGCGACCCGAGGCCGCGCGGGCTTACCGCCAATCCCGCCGCGAGGGCCGTATAGCCGAGCAGCTCCTGGAAGAACAGCGGCAGCAGCGTAACCAGTCCGTAAACCACGCCTCCAAAGAGAAAAATAAGCAAACATCCGGCGGCAAAGTTGCGGTCTTTGAAAATCCGCAATCGCACCAGCGGTTTATCGTGGGTCAACTCACGTATGAGGAAAGCGACAAACGCCACCACCAGGATGACCACTGCCCAGCGGATCCAGGTTGCGCCAAACCAGTCGTCCTCCTGACCCTTGTCCAGGACGATCTGCAGCGCACCCAGCCAGATCGCGAGCAATCCCAGGCCGAGCGCGTCGAGCTTTCCCGCGATTGCCTTCTTGATATAAGGCGGGTCTTGGACGAAGCGGGCGATCATCATGACCGCGAAGATTCCCACCGGAATGTTGATGTAGAACGCCCAGCGCCAAGAGTACGTCTCGGTCAGCCATCCGCCCAGAGTCGGACCCAGCACTGGCGCCACCACCACACCAAGCGCGAAAACCGACATCGCCAGCCCCCGTTTTTCCGGCGGGAAGCTTTCCAGCAGGATGGCCTGGGATAGCGGCTGCAACGCACCGCCTCCCGCACCCTGCAAAGCACGAGCGAACAGCAAAACGGCAAGACTGGTGGCTGCCCCGCACAGGAACGAAGAAAACGTGAAGATGATGATGCAGGTAATCAGGAAGCGCTTGCGTCCAAACTTCAGCGAGAACCAGCCACTGGCGGGCAGCACAATCGCATTCGCCACCAGGTAGCTGGTCAACACCCATGTGGCCTCGTCGTTGGTGGCCGAGACGCTACCCGCTATGTGCGGGAGCGCAACCGCCGCAATGGAAGTGTCGAGCACTTCCATGAACGTGGCCAACATGACCGCGATTGCGATCATCCACGGGCTGGTCAGCGGGCGGGAGACAGTGCTTGCCTCAAGCGTTTCTGCAGTGGCTGGCAAAATTCTCCTGAGCGTTCGAAATTGTAATTTGAGCCCGACGTGCCAACTATCTTGGCTGGTTTCCCCAATTCTGGAATATTCATCAGATGCGCACGGTGGCGATTGGGAGCGTCAAATTTCGACCCGGCAACTTCCGGATGTGAAATCGCATTGCCTCATGCGATACATTTCTTCCATGGAACTATTCGTAAACGGCGAATCAAAATGCTGCGCTGATCCATCCTCACTGTCCCAATTCATCGAGCAACTGGGGATGAAGGGAGATCGTGTGGCGGTCGAACTGAATCGTGAAATCGTGCCGCGCGCACACTGGGACAGCACACAATTGCATGCCGGCGACCATCTCGAGATCGTCCACTTCGTGGGCGGTGGCACGGATTCTTGCTGAATTTGCCCGCTTTTGTTTTCCCGAACAGCAACATCTTCGCGTTTCATGCAGCAGTTTGTGAAACCCGCATGAATGGCGCGCCAAGTTTGGTTGACATGCGCGCTAACGCAAAATAAACTCAGGAAGTTACACGTGTTACCCATTGGTGCGGCAAGTCTTACGTTTCACCCTTCATCATGCCGGATTTCTATTTCGCACGATATCTTCCGTTGCTGATCCACGTCCTTGTGGCCGCTGGCATCGCCACGGGCATGGTCATTCTTTCCTGGCTGATCGGGCACCACAAGTTCAATAAAGCCAAAATGTCGCAGTACGAGTGCGGCATGACGCCAGTGGGTGACGCCCGCCAACGCTTCTCGGTGAAGTTCTACCTCGTCGCCATGTTGTTCATCCTGTTCGACGTGGAAGCCGTCTTCCTGTATCCCTGGGCCATCATTTTCAAGGACCTCAAGATGTTCGGTTTCTGGGAGATGCTGGTGTATATCGGCATCGTGCTCGCCGGGTACTGGTACATCTGGAAAAAGGGCGTGATCGACTGGAATAAGCAGGGCAAGGCGGAGAGGATCTGAACATGGCCCTGGCACCGGCAATCACCGACCTCGAACAACTCAAAGACCGGCCCGAGCTGACCCGACTGCTCGCTTGGAAGACGGATGCAGTCCAAGGCGCCAAATTCGACCGCAACGAGTTGTCGATCTATGTCGAGCGAACCTTCCTGCGGGAAGCCTGTAACACGCTTAAGAACGACCCGGAACTCAACTTCGACTCCCTTGCCGACCTCACCTGCGTCGATTGGACTCCCAACGATCCACGGTTTGAAGTTATCTATCACCTGTTTTCGACGGCTACCAAGAAGCGCATTCGGCTGAAAGTCCGTCTCTCTGGCGACGACGCCCGGGTCGATTCCCTCGTTCCTATCTGGCCCGGAGCGGATTTCTTCGAGCGAGAAGTCTTCGACCTGTTTGGCGTCCGTTTCCAGGAGCACCCCAATCTCAAGCGCATCATGATGCCCGATAACTGGGAGGGACATCCGCTGCGCAAGGATTACCCCGTCGAGGGATACCGGTAATCATGGCTGAAATGACACCAACTCCGGTTCAGGATGCGGCGACCGACCAGACCCTTGTCCTTAACATGGGCCCGCAACACCCCTCGACCCATGGAGTGTTGCGCCTGCTGCTTGAAGTTGATGGCGAAACCATCGTGCGCATCATGCCCGACATCGGGTTCTTGCACACCGGCATCGAGAAGACCTGCGAAGCCAAGTTTTATCAGCAGGTCGTGCCCCTGACCGACCGCATCGACTATCTCTGCCCCATGACCAACAATCTCGCCTATTGCCTGGCGGTCGAGAAGTTGCTGGGACTGGAGATTCCGCCGCGCGCGCAGTGGCTGCGGGTGATGCTGAATGAGTTGACGCGCATCAATTCGCACCTTGTCTGGCTGGGTACCCACGCCATGGACATCGGTGCGATGACCGTGTTCCTGTATTGTTTCCGCGAGCGTGAAGAAATCCTGCGACTGTTCGAAATGGTTTCCGGCCAGCGCATGATGACGTCGTACTTCCGCATCGGCGGGGTGTCGATCGAACCGCCTCTGGATTTCTTCGACCGGGTGAAGCGCTTCATCACACCCTTCCCCGAGCGCATCGATCAGTACGAGAACCTGCTGACTTCGAACCCCATTTGGGTGATGCGCACCAAGGGCATTGCTTACCTCAGCGCGGAAGACGCGCTGGCGCTGTGTGCTACCGGTCCGACACTCCGAGCTAGCGGTATCGACGTCGATTTGCGGCGTGACAATCCTTACACGGGATACGAGAACTTCAAATTCAACGTGCCGGTTTCGAAAGACGGCGACGTTTACGCACGGTACCTGGTGCGGGTTGCAGAGTTGCGCGAGTCGCAGAAGATGGTTGTCCAGGCGCTCGAGGGGCTGCCGGAAGGCCCGGTGAAGGCGGATGCGCCGAAAGTTGTTCTTCCCGATCGCGAGAAGATGAAGACGCAGATGGAAGCCCTCATCTATCACTTTAAGATTGTGACGGAAGGATTCACGGTACCGGAAGGCGAAGTCTATATGCCGATCGAGTCGCCGCGCGGCGAGATGGGCTACTACGTGGTGAGCGACGGAACCGCGAAGCCGTATCGCGTGCACATGCGCTCGCCGTCGTTTGCGAACTTGCAATCGCTGCGGAAGATGTGCGAAGGCCGCATGATTGCTGATGTTGTGGCCGCTATCGGCAGTATCGATATCGTGCTGGGCGATTGCGATCGGTAAAGCAGTTGTCAGTGGACAGTAGTCAGTTGTCAGTTTTTGGACTGGTTTGCGGTGTCGGCAGTTGCACCACAATAAGGCTGATTAGGACGTCTGCAAGAGTGCGGGGTACGTGAGTAAGCGGAATGAAATTTTCTGACCAACTGGAACAACGATTTGCGGAGATGTCGACGCACTATCCGACCAAGCGCTCGGTGCTGGTACCGATGCTGCTTTACATTCAGGATGAAGTCGGCTGCCTGACGGATGAGGCCATTCACGAAATCGCGCAACGCACCGAGTTGTCGGCCCTGGAAGTACGCAACGTCGTCAGCTATTACTCGATGCTTCGTACCCATCCCGTCGGCAAGTACAACCTGCAGGTGTGCACCAATGTGAGTTGCCTGCTGCGCGGCGGCGAAGAGATCCTAGAGCACTGCAAGAAAAAGCTGGGCGTCGGCAACAAGCAGTCCACGCCTGACGGTCTCTTCCATCTTGAAGAGGTCGAGTGCATCGGCGCCTGCTCCTGGGCCCCGGCCATGCAGTTGAATTACGACTATCACGAAAACTTCACCAACGAAAAGATTGATGAGTTGATCGACGGCATCAGGAAGAAAGAGCAACAGTAACAACTAACGATGGCTTACCTGGTCTCACATCCCGACGAAGTGAAGGTTGTCTCCAAGCGCTTTGGCATGGGAGCGACCAACCTCGACCGCTACCTGGAACTCGACGGTTACAAGGCATTGCAGAAAGCCATCGGGATGGGCCCGGACGCCATCATCAACGAGATGAAGGCCTCAAACCTGCGCGGCCGCGGTGGCGCCGGATTTCCCACCGGCATGAAGTGGTCATTCGTTCCCAAGCAGTCGGCCAAGCCCAAGTACGTGCTGTGCAACGGTGACGAGAGCGAGCCGGGCACCTGCAAGGACCGACTGATCTTCGAGCACGATCCTCATTCCGTGATCGAAGGCGTGATGATCGCGGCGATCGCCGTCGGCGCCAAAACAGGCTTCATTTACCTGCGCGGCGAATACCGCTATCTGATCGAGATCATGGAGAGGGCCGTAGCGGATGCCTACGCACGCGGCATCATCGGCAAGAACATTTTCGGCTCCGGCGTCGATCTCGACGTCTACGTGCATTCTGGTGCAGGCGCTTACGAGGTCGGCGAAGAGTCGGCTCTCATGGAGTCGCTCGAAGGCAAGCGCGGCGTGCCGCGCATCCGTCCTCCGTTCCCCGCGGTTGTTGGGCTGTGGGGCGGCCCCACGGTGATTAACAACGCCGAAACCCTGGCGAGCGTTCCACACATTATCCTGGGCGGCGGCGAATGGTTCGCCAACATTGGCACCCCGAAGAATGGCGGCACGCACCTGGTCAGCATCAGTGGCAACGTCGAAAGGCCCGGTGTTTATGAGCTGGCCCTGGGCTACAACCTGAAGAAGATGATTTACGAAGTGGCCGGCGGCATCCCGAACGGACGCAAGCTCAAAGGAGTGGTACCCGGCGGTTCCTCCGTTCCTATCTTGTTGCCGGAAGAGATCGACATCCCCGCCGACTACGATGGGCTGGCGAAGGCGGGCTCCATGTTGGGATCGGGCGCCGTCATCGTGCTCGACGACTCGATGTGCATCGTGCGATTCGCGTTGCGGGTGGCCAAGTTCTACCAGCACGAGAGTTGCGGCTGGTGCATCCCCTGCCGCGAAGGCACCGACTGGATGAAAAAGACGCTGACACGCTTCCATGCGGGCGGCGGCGTAGCGAAAGACATCGACAACCTGAAATACCTGGCAGAAAACATGCTCGGCCGGACGTTTTGTCCACTGGGTGACGCAGCGGCGATGCCCATCATTTCGTACGTGCAGAAGTATCGCAAAGAGTTTGAGGAGCACCTCGACGGCAAACCGTGTCCGTTCGAAAAGGCTGCGGAGCCGGCGTTGGTTTAGTTTCGACTGGTTGAATCCCACCCTTTCGCAGCGAAAGGATGGGGCACCCAGATTTTGTTGCATCAAGGAAGATCGTGGCTGACGTAACTCTCACTGTTGACGGCAAGAAGCTGACAGTTCCGGCGGGAACGCTGCTCATTGAAGCCTGCAAGACGACCGGCATCGAAGTGCCCGCGTTCTGTTACTACCCTGGCCTGTCGCTGCAGGGCGCGTGCCGTATGTGCCTGGTGGAAATCGAGAAGATGCCCAAGCTGCAGACCGCCTGTACTACGCCGGTCGCCGAAGGCATGATCGTCACCACCGAGAGCGACAAGATTAAACAGGCCCGCAAGTCGATGATCGAACTGCTGCTCGCCAACCACCCGCTCGATTGCCCGGTGTGCGATGCCGGTGGCGAATGCGAGTTGCAGGACATGACCTTCAAGTACGGCGCCGCCGAATCGAAGTTCATGGATATGAAGAACCACCGCGAGGAGCAGCAATGGTCTCCCGTGGTGTACTTTGACCGCCCGCGCTGCATTCTTTGTTACCGCTGCATCCGCGTATGCGGTGAAGGCATGGACGTCTGGGCTCTGGGCATCCAAAATCGCGGCTCCAGTTCAATCATCGCCCCCAACAAAGAGGACCACCTCGAGTGCGAAGAGTGCGGCATGTGCATCGACATCTGTCCTGTCGGCGCGCTGACCTCTGGAGCCTATCGCTACAAGACGCGTCCGTGGGAGATGAAGCACGTCGGCACCGTCTGCACCCACTGCGGAGATGGCTGCAAGACGACATTGGGTGTTCGTCGCGCCGATACCGGCATGGAAATCGTGCGCGGCGACAATCGCGATAAGAGCGGCATCAACGGTGACTTCCTCTGTATCAAGGGCCGCTACGCCTTTGACTTTGCTAACAACGGCGAGCGTCTCAGCACGCCACTGATCAAGAAAGACGGCAAGTTTGTTGCGGCGAAGTGGGACGAGGCTTTCGACCTGGTTGCCTCGAAGTTCAAGGAAGCGCTGACGACATCTGGCCCGGCGTCCGTCGGCGTAATCGGATCGAACCGTACCTCAAACGAAGAGAACTACCTGCTGCAGAAGTTTGCGCGCCTGGTGCTGGGTACTAATAATATCGACCACCATCGCACCGCGGACTTCCCTGCTTTCGCTTCGGCGCTGGCTGGAAAAGCAAATGCCACGGCTTCGATGCGGGATGTCGCGAGTGCGCCGGCGGTCCTCGTGATCGGCAACGATCCGACGGAGCAGCATCCGCTGCTGGCATGGCAGATCCGTACCAACGTACGCTTGCATCGCGCCAAGTTGTACGTCGCGAATTCGTCGCCGATCAAGCTGCGGCGTCAGGCAACTGCATTTGCGCAGATCGCGCCGGGCTCGGAAGGCAGCTTCGTCCAGTTCCTTGCCGGCAATGATTCGGCAGCCGATGCAGTGGCTTCTCCGCACGTCACCCGTGAGGCGCTCAACGAGTTACGCGACAACCTGAAGGCCGAGCAGGGACTGGTCATCATCTTCGGGTCTGAGTTGCGCGGAGCAGACGTCAAGACATTAGTCGATATCGGCCTGACGCAGGGCGCGAAGTTCATTTGCCTTGGCGATTACGCCAACTCACGTGGTGCTTCTGACATGGGGCTTTATCCCGACCTTCTACCGGGGTACGCCCCTGTGGACAGCGCGACCAGGTTCCACGAGAAGTGGCTGGATGCCATCCCCAACACCGCCGGGCTGAACCTGCTGCAGATGACCGACGCTGCGAAAGAAGGCAAGCTGAAGGCACTCTATGTGGTCGGTTCAAATCCGGTTGCACGCTACAACATCGATCCCTTCGCGTTGTCGAAAACGTTTGTAGTTGTGCAGGATATGTTCCTGACGGAAACCGCAGGAATCGCCGATGTGATACTGCCGGTTGCCAACGCTTACGAAAAATCGGGAACTTACACCAACACGGCGGGTGATTTGCAACTGCTGAAGAAAGCGGGCGACTTTGGCGGCACACGCACCGACTTCGAGTGCATCGTACGCATCGCGCAGACCATGGGTTACGACGTGAGCAAACTCGTTCCCTTCGGCAACAGTGGCACCCGCGCCGACATGGGACAAACGCGTGGCGCTCAGTCGGGCGAGTCGGACCAAAACGCAGTGTGGCTCACGGCACGCAACCTCGAGTCCAAGATGAGTCCTTATGATCCTGTCGCCATGCTTGATGAAATTCAGAAGCTGGTCCCGGGATATGACGTTTCGCGTCTGGCCATACTCGCAGGGCAGGATGAGCATACACAGTTCGCGCAGATTACAGGTGCGACCGGAGCGGGACATCCAGAATTGATTCTGCCCTCGAACGACACATTATTTACATCTGGCACGCTGGGCCATTACTCCACCACGCTCAACTCCGTGATGGAACGCAACCAGACTTCACCGGCCGACAAGGAAGTCGCCGCTGACTAGCAGTGGGCGCGCTGTCTTGCGCCGGTCCTTTGTGGGTAGCTGTAGGCAACGCGGCTCAGGCCGCGCGTAACGAAGCAGCGAGAACGCATTCATTCAATGACTATTGGAACCTACATCCTGGTATCGCTGATCAAGATCGCGATCGCCGTCTTTGTCCTGCTCACCGGCGTGGCGTACACCACGCTGGCGGAACGCAAAGTGGTTGCGCGCATCCAGAACCGGTGGGGGCCCTCGCGAGTGGGGCCGTTCGGCATCTGGCAGCCGCTGGCCGATGGCTTAAAGTTTATCTTTAAGGAAGACATTACACCTCCCTTTGTAAACAGACCCTTATACCTACTGGCGCCCATCCTGTCTTTGACCGTGGCGCTTACCGCGATTGCCGTAGTCCCAATCGGCCCATGGGTCACGATTGGCGGAATCCACACTCCCTTGCAGATCGCCGACGTCAACATCGGGCTGCTGATCATCCTCGGCCTCACGTCAATCGGCGTGTACGGAATCGCACTGGCAGGGTGGTCTTCCAACAGCAAGTACTCGATGATGGGCAGCCTGCGGGCGACCGCACAGATGGTGAGCTACGAGATCGCGCTGGGCCTTTCGCTGGTCGGCATATTGATTCTGTCAGGCAGCTTCAGCTTGCGCGACATTGTCGATTCCCAGGCGGGAACCTGGCTTGGGTTCATTCCAAAGTGGAACATCTTCAAGGGACAGTTCGTCGCGTTCTTTATTTACATTATGGCCGCCTACGCCGAGACCAACCGCATTCCCTTTGATCTGGCGGAAGCGGAAACGGAATTGGTGGCGGGCTATCACACCGAATACAGTTCGATGAAGTTTGCCATGTTTTTCATGGCCGAGTACGCCAACATGTTCACCGTTGCTTGCCTGGCTACGGTGCTGTTCCTCGGCGGATGGTCGGGCCCGGTTTTCGGACCGGCAATTCTGCAGGCATTCCTACCGATCATCTGGTTCGTGGTGAAGGTGCTGGCTTTTATCTTTATTTACATCTGGGTCCGGGGAACGCTTCCCCGCTTCCGCTATGACCAGTTGATGGCGTTCGGTTGGAAGTTTCTCTTGCCGCTGGCGATTGCAAACATTCTTGTCACCAGCCTGGTTGTGGCGCTGAAGTAGCTCGGTGGTTCTGAGATTTACCCCGGCAGGCGTCAATGCCGGGAAAGTGATCATCATGCATCTAGTCTTGTTCATCATTTTCGGAGCGCTATGCATCGGAGCAGCGATCAACCTGCTGGTGCAGAAGCATCCGATCAACAGCGCGCTGTCGCTGATTGTAGTGATGGGTTCCCTCGCGCTGCTTTACCTGCTGCTGGGTGCTGAATTCGTCGCGGCCGTGCAGGTCATCGTTTACGCGGGCGCGGTGATGGTGCTGTTTGTTTTCGTCATCATGCTGCTGAATGCCGCTGAGGAAGAGCGCACTCCGCATGGCAGCCGCGTAGCAACCCTGCTCGGTGTGCCCGGACTCATCGTCGGACTTGGTATAGGTATTTGGGTGGTCCTCCGCTACGCAGGCTTGGACCGCATCGCGATCGGCGGCCCGGAAATACTCAACGGCACCGAGGGATTTGGCAATCCGCGCGCCGTTGCGCAACTGCTGTTCCGCGACTACCTGCTGCCCTTTGAAGTCACGTCGGTATTGATCCTGATCGCAATTATGGGCGCCGTGGTCCTGGCCCGGAGGGAGGAATAAATGGTTCCTCTATCCTATTACCTGGTTCTTAGCGCGATTCTGTTTGCCTGCGGTGTGGCCGGATTTCTGATCAAGCGCAACATCATCACCATCTTCATGTCGATTGAGTTGATGCTCAACGCGGTCAACCTCACATTCGTTGCCTTCGCCGCGGAGTTGAAGATGCTCAGCGGGCACGTATTCGTTTTCTTTGTGATGGTGGTAGCGGCGGCTGAAGCTGCCGTGGGCTTAGCAATCATCATTGCCGTATTCCGCACGCGCGAAACTCTGAACGTCGATCGCGTGAATCTTCTCAAACTATGAGCCTTTATCTTTGGATCATCCCGTTGTTGCCGTTGACCGGTGCCGCCATCAATGGCCTGCTGGGCAAGCGCTTCCCCAAGGCGGTGGTAAACGCCATCGCCCTCGGAGCAACGGCCTCTGCTTTTGCGTACGCGCTCTACGTCGCGTATCGGTTCATGGGCCTGCCCGCCGACCAGATTCCCCATATCGAGCGCTATGCCACGTGGATGACAGCAGGCTCATTTACTGCTGAGTTCGGCATCTACCTCGACCAACTTTCGCTGGTGATGCTGCTGGTCGTCACCGGCGTCGGCTTCCTGATCCACATCTACTCCGTCGGATACATGGAGCACGAAGGCGGCTACTACCGCTACTTCGCGTATCTCAACATCTTCATGTTCTTCATGCTCACCCTCATCCTGGCAAACAACTATCTGCTGATGTTCGTGGGATGGGAGGGCGTGGGCCTGGCCTCGTATCTGCTGATCGGCTTCTGGTTCCTCAAGGACTCTGCCGCCAATGCCGGCAAGAAGGCCTTCATTACGAATCGAGTCGGCGACTTCGGCTTTCTGATCGCGCTCTTCCTGCTTATCAAGCACTTCGGGACTCTGCAGTACGAAGCCGTCTTCAAAGCGCTGTCGGCGTATCCAGTCGAAGCATCGGCAGGCCTACTGACCGCTATCGGCGTGCTGATGATGGTGGGCGCCAGCGGCAAGTCCGCGCAGATTCCTCTCTATGTCTGGCTGCCCGATGCGATGGAGGGTCCCACTCCGGTCTCGGCCTTGATTCACGCGGCGACGATGGTGACGGCCGGCGTTTACATGATCGCGCGCTCCAACGCAGTGTTTAATCGCGCACCGATTGCGCTGATGATCGTTGCTGTTATCGGCACGTTGACTGCGATCTTCGCTGCGTCGATTGGCATTCTGCAGACCGACATCAAGAAGGTGCTGGCGTATTCCACGATTTCGCAGCTCGGATACATGTTCATGGGTTGCGGCGTTGCGGCGTACGGTGCAGGCATTTTCCACCTGATGACCCACGCCTTCTTCAAGGCGCTGCTTTTCTTGTCAGCCGGAGCCATCATTCACGGCCTTGGCGGTCAGCAGGACATGCGCCACATGGGCGGCTTGCGCAAGTACATGCCCAAGACGTTCTGGTGCATGACAATCGCGACTTTTACCATCGCGGGCTTCCCTCCCCTGGCAGCCTTTTTCTCCAAAGACGAAATTCTCTGGGCTACCTGGGCGAGTGGGAACCACGTGCTGTGGCTGATTGGACTGATCGCCGCGGCCATGACTTCGTTCTACATGTTCCGACTCTGGTTCATGACGTTTTTTGGCGAGTACCGTGGCGCTCCAGCAGAGGATTTCCACCACGACCACGACAGCCATGACGTGCATAGTGGCCACGGAACTCCGCACGAGAGCCCGATGGTCATGATTTTTCCGCTCATGATCCTGGCTGTGCTTTCATTCGTTGGCGGATGGGTCGGTGTTCCCTCGATCCTTGGCGGCTCGGACCACTTTGATCGTTTCTTGGCGCCGGTCTTCCGCAACCAGGTACCTGTTGAAATGAAATTGGAGGTTGTCAGCAAAGAAGAGCTAGCTGCCCAGCATGAAGAGGGGTCCACCGAATTGCTCTTCATGGGAATCTCGGTTGGTGCCGCTGCGCTGGGCTTCCTTGGCGCTTGGTTTCTGTACTACAAGCGAACAGATCTTCCCGCCAAGATGGCTGTGGCTGCTGGCGGTCTGTATACCTTCGTGCTCGACAAGTACAAGGTGGACGAATTTTATGGGGCGGCGGTCATTCGACCGATCGTGCTGGCCTCCACCAACATTCTCTGGAAAGGCATCGACGCCACGCTGATCGATGGCGCGGTCGATGAAAGCGCTGCCGGCGCGCGCGACATCTCTGACGGAATGCGCCACATGCAGTCCGGCAACATTCGCTCCTACGCGGGATGGGTCGCCTTCGGTGCGGCTGTCGTGATCGCCTTCATGGTCTGGAAGGGTGTGCGATGAACTACATCGACAACAACATCATCACCATCGTGACCTTCCTGCCGTTCGCCGGTGCATTGTTGCTGGCCATCTTCCCACGCCGCGATCGCGATATCCGCTGGTTCGCCCTGGGCATCTCACTGGTCACGTTGCTAGCCTCGCTGCATCTTCCCTGGCATTACGTGCGCGGACTGGATGGCTTCCAGTTCGAGCAGAACCTGCCCTGGATTTCGCATCCCAACATTCACTACCACCTTGGGATCGACGGCATCTCCATGTGGCTGGTAGTGCTGACGACCTTCCTCACGCCGTTGTGCGTTTTGATTTCCTGGAAGTCGGTGAACGCTCAGGTGAAAGAGTTCTTCATCTTGATGCTGATTCTCGAGACGGCGATGATTGGCGTTTTCGTCGCGCTCGACTTGTTCCTCTTCTACTTCTTCTGGGAAGCCACATTGATCCCGATGGCGTTAATCATCGGCATCTGGGGACATGGCCGTCGTATCTACGCCGCGGTCAAGTTTTTCTTGTACACCATGATCGCATCGGTATTCATGCTGGCCGCGATCATCTGGCTCTACACCCACACCGGCAGCTTCGACTTCGTCACCATCCGGGATGCTATCCAGAGCGGACAGGTGGAAGGCTTCAGCTCCGCCGCCAGGTGGCTGTTCCTGGGATTCTTCGTTGCGTTCGCCGTGAAGGTTCCACTCTTCCCGCTTCACACCTGGCTGCCTGACGCGCACGTGGAAGCGCCAACAGCAGGTTCCGTCCTGCTGGCTGGTGTGCTGCTCAAGATGGGAACTTACGGGCTCCTGCGCTTCTGCGTCGGCATCTTTCCCGAACAGGCGCGGAGCAACGCTCCCTGGATCATCGTGCTGGCTATCATCAGCATCATCTCCGGCGCATTAGTTGCGATGGTGCAGCCCAATGTGAAGAAGCTGATCGCCTACACGTCGGTCAGTCACTTGGGCTTTGTTGTGCTCGGCATCTTCAGCTTCACCCAGATTGGCATGGACGGCGCGGTGTACCAGATGCTCGGGCACGGCATCTCGACCGGCGCGCTGTTCATGTTGCTGGGCATGATCTACGAACGCCGCCACACCTACGAGATTTCCGAGTATGGCGGCATCGCCACGCCCATGCCGGTGTACGCCACGTTCTTCACGTTCATCATGCTGTCGTCGGTGGGCTTGCCTCTGCTCAACGGCTTTGTTGGCGAGTTCCTGATCCTCAGCGGAGCCTTCCAGGCCCGGCAGATTTACGGGATTCTCGCTGCGACCGGAGTGATCTGGAGCGCCTGCTATTTGCTGTGGATGTATCAGCGCGTGTTCTATGGCAACATCACCCATCCGGTGAACAAGGCTCTGCAAGACATGGATGCGCGGGAACGTGTCGCGATGTGGCCGCTGGCAGTCGCAGCGCTCGTCATGGGTGTAGCTCCCAATTTGTGGCTGCATTCAATTGACCCGTCAGTTTCCTTCACGCTCAAGCAATTCTCCAGTGGAGTACAGGTCGCTGCGCCCTCGGCCGCCCACGTTACCCAAGCTCTCATGCAGGTGATCGGACGATGATTCCGACCGTTGACTATATCCGGATCCTCCCTGAAGTGGTGCTCACCATCTTCGGCATCCTAGTCATGCTGGTGGATCCGCTCATTCCGACACAGGACTCCAAGAAGCCCCTAGGCGTGATTGCACTGCTGGGCTTACTGGCTGGCGTGGCCGCGACGCTCTATCAATCAGCCTATTATGGCGAGGCGTTCTACCACATGGTGCGCGTCGATGCCTTCAGCATTTTCTTTCATCTCGTCATTCTTCTGATTGCCCTGGTCGTCATCCTCAGTTCATTCGACTATCTCGAAGTCCAGCAGATTAAGGCTGGTGAATACTACGGGCTCGTCCTGTTCGCCACCGTCGGCATGGTCCTCATGTCGTCGGCCATTGAGTTGGTGCTGATTTTCATCGCGCTGGAGATCTCGTCCATCTCGACCTACGTCCTTGCCGGATTCCGGCGCCGGGCCGCGGAAAGCGCAGAAGCGTCGCTTAAGTATTTCCTGCTGGGATCGTTTGCCACGGCTTTCTTCCTTTACGGCGTAGCCATGGTGTTTGGCTCGACGGGATCGACCAACATTTACGTCATCGCAGAAATCCTGAAAACGCACCAGTCGGTGCTGACGTATCTCGCCGTCGGTTTGATGTTTGTCGGACTGGGCTTCAAAATCGCCTCGGCTCCCTTCCACGTTTGGACTCCGGACGTGTACGAAGGCTCGCCGGCGCCGGTTGTGGGATTCATGTCCACCGGCCCGAAAGCGGCTGCATTCGCAGTACTGCTGCGCGTGCTCTTCGCCACCGGCGCTCCCGGATGGTTCTGGATGGTCTGGGTCTCAGCCGTGCTGTCGATGTCGATTGGCAACATTGGCGCGCTGGTGCAGAACAACGTCAAGCGCCTGCTGGCCTATTCCTCGATCGCTCACGCCGGATATGTTCTCGTGGCCTTTGCGGCCGGCCAAACCATGGGAATCTCCGCAGCGATGTTCTACGCCGCTTCCTACGCTGCCATGAATGTTGGGGCGTTCGCCATCGTTGCGCATCTCTCGGGTAGGGGTGAGAAGTACGTCACGCTTGAGGATTACGCCGGTCTCGGCCGCCGTTCCCCACTGATTGCGTCGATCCTTACAATCTTTCTGCTGTCACTGATTGGCATCCCGATCACCGGCGGCTTCTTTGCCAAGTTTTACGTGTTCTCGGCGGCCATGCACTCGAACCTGGTGGTCCTCACCATCATTGGCGTCATCAACAGCGCCATCGCTGCCTACTACTACCTGCGCATTATCGTTTACATGTATATGCGCGACGAGCGTGCGGTCGAACCTCCGGTTGCATCGATTCCCTTTAGCCTGGGAGCCGGCCTGGTCATCAGCCTGATCGCCGTGATCTACCTGGGTGTGCTCCCCAACCGTGTGTTGGATTACGCTATTCGCGGGGCGCAGGATTTGCTGAAGTAATTGTTGTCTGCAGCGATTCGTTTTGGTCAATTGAGGTTGTGCTCAGTGGACGACACACCAAAAGGGCTAGTTAGGGAACTAAAGACTTCCGTTCTCAAGAAGAGAGTCGGTCAGATCGCTCTTGCCGTGGTACTGGCCGAAGGGGTCTTGAGGCTCGTTACCGCCCTGACCTGGTACTTGATAATTCCAGTCATTGGCAAGTCCCTTCGCGGCCAGACTGAATCGGTATTGTTCCAAGCCGCAAGCACCAATCCCATACGGTGGGATACGTTATTCGGGTCCCTGCTAGAGTTCGTGCTTGTCGTGATCGTAGTTCTGTTCTTAAACCGTTGGATCCAACGGAAGCCAGCCAACCCCGAGGACGACGATCGAGTACAGGACGATCCCCCCGTCATTGAGGAAAGAACCTAGTCCGCTGGATATCAGATCCAAATCAAAACGCCCTGTCCGAAGACAGGGCATTTATTTATTGCCGAAGCCGAAACTAGACGACCTTGGCGAAGATGATAACCAGCGTGAACAGCACCAGCGACTCGATGAACGCCAGGCCAAGAATCAGCGCGAGCTGAATTCCAGGACGGGCACCCGGGTTGCGTGCCATGCCTTCGCATGCAGCAGCGCCAACTTTGCCCTGGCCGAGAGCGGCCAGACCGGCAGCGATGGCCATGCCAAAGCCCGAGGCAATCGCGACCCAGTTGGTGGTTGGTGCAGCGGCGGCTCCGCCCTGCGCGTACGCTGGCATGGTCATCATCATGATGGCCAGCAGCGAGAACATTCCGATCGACAGTTTCCGCATTGTGTTTCTCCTTATGAAATGCTGCCAGTGGGTGGTTGACGTCATCCTCGTGCAGACGCCCTCACGCTTGCAGCAAACTGTTTAGTGCTCGTGCGCCACCGCTTCGCCGATATACACCGTCGCCAGCAGCACGAAAATATAGGTCTGGATAAACGAGACGCCTACGTGCAGCAGCATGAAAAGCACCGGGATCGCGATCGGGAACAGCGAAAAGAACACCAGCGTCACCATGTCGCCGGCAAACATGTTGGCAAAAAGACGGACGGTGAGCGACAGAATTCGTGCCAGGTGACTCGCCACTTCGATGACGAACATCAGCGGCGCCAACCACCACACCGGCCCCAGGAAATGCTTGATGTAGCCCGGCCCGTTGGTTCGGATGCCGTGCATCTGGTAATAGATCCACGTCACCACCGCGCATCCCAGCGGAACCGACGGCACCGCCGTGGGGGCTTCAAATCCCGGAATCAGCCCGATCAAATTGCACGTCAGGATGAAGATGCCCAGCGTGATCAAGTAGTTGGTGTATCGTTCGTAGCCGTGGCCGATGACCTCAAGGCCCTGCTGGCTGATCATTGACTCGATGCTCTCAAAAACGTGCTGCAGATTGCCGGGATTCTCCACCGACAACCGCGAGCGCACCACAGCAAAGATCAGGACCAGCAACACGAACACCACCAATTGCATGGCTACGTAGTTGGTGATCGGAGCCTGGGGATATTTGGAGTGCAGGTGGAAAACGCTGAGAATCGCGTTGGCCGCACCGGCGAGGTACTTATTTAGAAATGCTGTAACCCAGAGTTGCTCAGGCATAAATCTCGCGACCGTGGAATTCTAAGAATTCGTAACGATTGATGTCGCGACACACGCCCAGACGAATCCACGCGCATGTCGATTATTATGATCAGGAAATCAGAGTTCACGCCGCAGCCCGACATAAACCTCAACTACGGCCTCGCAGACGATTGCGGCGATGGTCAGGCAAACGCCCGCCAGGAAGCCGTAAAGTCCTGCCAGAGAAACTCTAAATATAACATACGCACCGAGTGCGATGAAGGCGTAACGAAGCACCGCGCGAACCACGATGATTCCGCCTCGCTCGCGACTCTGGCCGCTGGTGATGCGCTCGCCGAGGGCCTCGATCATTCGCTCCAGCCAGACGTGATTGGTGTAGGAGATGACCGCGCCGACCAGGAAGCCCGCTGCCACTACTCGGCCGAACTTGAGAAGGCAAACTACCAGGCCAACGGCAGCCAGAATCAGGATGAATCGGCGGATGCGTCGCAAGGCCGCGCCGTAAAACTGTTCGGCTGGACTCTCCGGTGCCGGGGATTCGGTCTGTGACATACGCCAGATAACTGTATCGCACGGCACCCCTGTTCCCCGCCGATGGTCAAGCTAAAGCGGCTTGATTTTCGCGGCCGACACCTGGTTCACCACTTCCTCGATGTTCAACTTTGTATTGACCGCAGTGGCGAACGAGACCGACAAGACACCCTGGCCCGACGCAATTCCACCGGGAGCAAACTGTACCCATCCAAACCGAATCTTCTGGTCCTTATACGCTGCCGGCATTTGGAAGCGCTTCAGCGCCGCTTCCGAGGCGGGCTTATCGCTCTCCACTTCAAACAACAGCGCGTCCCCGCCCGTCACCGCGCGCTGCTCAGCTTTCGTCACGTGAACCGGCAGAAAACTCTCTGTTACCTCGGAAGATCCACCGGAATCGTGCATCTGATAGGTATCGAACAATTGCGAAGCGTAGAACCACAGCGGATTTCCTTCGCCGCCCTTCATGTCCCACATCTTCGGAGGCTTTGTCCCTTTTGCCAGGTCCTTGGATGCCTTCTCCGTGTACGCAAAGGGAAGCGGAAATGCCGCCACGCACATCACGCCCGCCGCATCCTTACTGCTGGTGCTTGAGGAACTAAAAAACTTGGCGAGTTCCCCAACCTTTTGCATGCCAGGCTGCTGGCTGATTTGAACTACGGTTCCAGTGCCGGCGTCGTAATAGATATCCGATCCGAAATGCGCAGCGGCAAATTTTTGGCCCGATTGCCACTGGCCTGGAATCGTCAAGTCCGCATAAGTACTTCGGATTTCCTGAGAACGGCAGGTGATCGCCAGGCCAGTGATCAACAATAGAACGAACCAATGAAAAGTGTGACGAATTGATGATGTAGTCCGCGGCACAAAAACCTCCAACAACATGCATAAAGTCAAAAGCTTGAAAGCGCAAGGTAAGGCGCACCCCGTACGTGCGACATTCCCAAATTGGGAAACCACAAGCACCGAGAAGGAACGCTGACTGTCACCCCGTCAATCCTTGGCACGCGTCACCATGCGAATCATCTGCACGAAACCCACTACTGCACCAAAGATGATTCCGCCGAGAAAGAGCCAGTGGGTGTGCAGCCAGTAGTCGAGCAGCTTACCGATCAACAGTCCAACGACTACCGCGGCAGGAATAATGAACGCAATCTCCGAATAGCGTGCCCAAATCACCGCCGGATTGTCTGAATTCTTGTTGCTGGGCTCGTCCGCCATGCAGCCAGCCTACCACCGCCCACCAGAAAACCAACAGTGCTATTTCGCGGTAATGTGTTGGTCAGCGAGCGCAGTTTGTTGTCACGAACGTATCCAGCCGGCTCCGGCTTTGCTGCGCGGATTCCAACCACAGCGTCGTGCATGGGGATGGTTCACGAATGAAGAATACAACTCCTCGGCCAGGCGAGGCCGACCCGCGCAACATAGTTGCAGATGCCCGCAACTGTTGTCGGGTCGGTCGTTCGTTGGTTTGACCGGATGTTCACATCTCGGTATGATCGAACTGCGGGGTGGAGCAGTCTGGTAGCTCGTTGGGCTCATAACCCAAAGGTCGGTGGTTCAAATCCACCCCCCGCAACCAACGCAATCATAGGGTTACGAGCAACAGACGTTTTCACCGCAGGGGCAAAAAAGGGCATCAAGGCCGCCCCACTGCGAAATGCAATAAACAAGGGCTGCTTCGGCAGCTCTTTTCATTTTGCTTTCCTCACTTCCTGCCTCAGCACCATCTGCACGACTTTGCTGTTGGCTTCGCGCTTCGATTCCATCATGGCGTTGCCGTAGACGTTCATGGTGGTGGCGATCTGCGCGTGCCGCATGAGCTTCTGCTGCACGCCTATCGGTGTGCCAACCAAGTCCAGCCATGACCGATAGGTATGTCGGAAGGTGTGCCATCCGATGTCCCCCAAACCCAGCTTGCGGCCGGCAGGGCGAATGTAATCCTGCTGGATAGGGCTGGCATGGTAACAGCGGCCGGTCACGGGGCTGGGGAAAATCCAGTTTTCCTCCGACTCGGGACACTGCCGTTTCCAGTTGAGCAAAACGGTAGCGAGATCGGGATCGAGAGGAAGATCATCCTCCGAATACTCGGTCTTGACCTCATCGACTACGCCGTCCACTACCGCGCGAGTAACACGCATCGTAAGCCCGGCGAAGTTGACGTCCGGCCACTGCAACGCCAGGATTTCGCTGACACGAAGTCCCAAGCACTGCGCGACAACCACCATGGTGCGGTAGGGTTCCGTAAGAAGCTCGAGTAGCGAGACGTATTGATCCAGGGTTAGAATGATCGGCCTCTTCCAGCGCCGACTTGATCCCGGTATCTCAACGAGCCCCATTGGATTCCGCTCGGTCCGAATCAACTCCCAAAACATTGCCCTTTCGAAAAGGCGATGCATGAGAGCCTTTATCTTTCCCTTGGTGGTTGCACTGAGAGTCATGCCATCCAGCCATTCCTGCACGTACATCGGCCGCACTTGGGACAATTGAACATCTTCCCACTGTGGCATGACGTGTTTGTTCAGAATGGTCAGGTACGACTTCCTGGTGGAATGCCGCGACGGCATGGCATCCTCAATGTACCGATTGCATAGAGCACCAAACGAAACTTGCCCGTCTGCTGCTGTTTCCGAATCCGCGTGTATGCGGTGAGACTCGGCCTTCCTCCAAGCCTCAGCTTCGGTTCTGAGGTCCCGGACGGTCCCGAGTAGCACTGCAACTTTCTTGTATCCACCATCAGCTTGCTTTTGACGAAATCGCCAAACCCATACCGATGGCCCTTTCGACCTTCTCTGTTTTTCAATCCAACCGAACTGATACGTGTTTCGCCGCACAAGAGTCCTCCTCTATTCGCGGCGCAAAGAGTGTGCTGAGATTAACGCACCGTGCGCCCAGTCGTCTAGATCGGAAGCGCGGAAGCGCCACCGGTTGCCGATGCGGAAAGACGGAAGCTGACCGCCCCGGGCCAACCGCACCACGGTCTTGGGATGGATACGCAGGAACCGAGCTGCTTGCTGACAATCCCAGACCTGATCCGGCTGGGGAGTGGCATCGCCGCTCGCGAGTCGCCGTGGAACGGTGATTGTTTTGGTGACGGTGTGATTCAGCATGTACGCTCGCTCCTAAATAGTTTTTGCGCGTCCCGGATGACCGGGATCGCAGCCGGAAATCAGGCCAGATCACGCTTCTTCCGGCATCACTCGCATGGGTCGGACGGAGGCAGAGCTTTCTGGCACTGCTTGTGTTACCCGCAAAATGAGTGTTCGTCAAACCAACGCATCGCGGGCGATACGTTAGGACGGGGGCTTTCGTATGGATTTGCTTGTAATCTGGCAGAACTGGCAGGGGTTCCGTGCTAAAAACGTCCTCAATCCAAGGCGACGGTACGCCGGATGCGGAAGCTCGTGGCTCGCCCTGGAATCACGGTCGTCAATAGATTTATTTCACCGATTACACTTTGACTGGACAAAGCAGCTGGTGCGCACGCCTTCTCCGACAATTCGAATGCCACGAAAGTGGGCGCCCAAGGGTCCGTGGTTCACTCCGCTGCGGCCGCTGCAAAATCAATTCCCTCCCCCAAACGCTGCCTGACTTCCTTGAGCCACGCTCGTGGATTGGTGCCGTGAATCACGCGCCCCAGAAAGCCTAGTCGCTCGGCTGCATTATTGCGGTTTCGCCGGATGTCGTCCTTCGTCATCTTGGTGTACAAAGCGAGAAAGGTATCCAGGTTCCGGGGCTTGGCAAATACGTAGGTCGCGTGACCGAGCTGTGGGGTTTCGACGACCACGGCTTTCTCCACGTCGAAGATGTATTCCTCCCGAAACAGATAGATTCGGCGTG
>DATBZX010000099.1:0-15690 GCA_036512955.1 Terriglobales bacterium | reverse complement strand
GATCGAAGGCGGCAAGATCGTCGCTGTCCAGCCCGGCGCAGACGTCGCCTCAAGCAATGGCGTAACCGTGCTCGACCTGCGCGGATACACCGTGATGCCCGGCATCGTGGGTATGCACAATCACCTGTTTCACATCGCGCGACCCGACTTGGAAGCGAATGGCGACTGGGAAGCACCGCTGCTGGTGCCGCAGATGACGTTCTCCTCGCCCCGCATGTACCTGGCGGCGGGCGTCACCACCATGCGCACCACCGGGAGCGTCGAAACCTACGCCGACCTCAACCTCAAGAAGATGATCGACTCTGGCCTGGTCCCAGGACCGCATATCGATGTCACCGGGCCTTATCTGGAAGGGCCGAATTCCTACCTTTTCATGCAGATGCACCAGCTCGCCAGCCCCGAAGATTCGCGCCGGCTGGTGAACTACTGGGCCGACCAGGGCGTCACCTCGTTCAAGGCATACATGGACATCACCCGCGACCAACTCAAGGCCGCCATCGAAGAGGCGCACAAGCGCGGACTGAAGGTCACCGGCCACCTCTGTTCGGTAACGTATCCGGAGGCGGCGGCACTGGGCATCGACGACCTGGAGCACGGCTTCTTCGTGAACACGCAGCTCGATCCCGGCAAGCAGCCCGACCAATGTCCCAAGAGCGGCGGCAAGCCGACCATGGAGAAAATGGCCCCTGACTCACCCGACGCCAAAGATCTGATCGCGACCTTGGTCAAAGCCCATGTGGCAATAACCTCGACGCTGCCGGTCTTCGAGCACTCGGTGCCGGGACGCCCACCGCTGCGCCCCGACATGCTCGACGCCATGTCGCCGGAAGCGCGCACGGCGTTTCTGTATGCGCGGAACCTGCGCGCCTCCCGGCCAGCGGGCAATTCCGCCGAGATGTTCCAGCGTGACATGCAACTGGAGCACGCCTTCGCCCAGGCTGGCGGTCTGTTGCTCGCCGGCCCCGATCCCACCGGCAATGGCGGTACGCTGCCGGGATTTGGCGATCAACGCGAGATTGAATTGCTGGTGGAAGCGGGATTTACTCCGGTGGAGGCGATCAAAATCGCCACCCTGAACGGCGCAACCTACATGGGCAAACAAGACCAGATCGGCTCCATCGCGCCCGGCAAGAACGCGGACCTGGTGGTGATCAAAGGCAACCCGGTCAGTAAGATCGACGACATCGAGAAGGTCGAGATCGTCTTCAAGGACGGCGTGGGCTATGATTCACAGAAACTATTCGACTCGGTCCGCGGCCGCTACGGACAGTATTAGATGAAAGATGGCGGAGTTTACTGGAAGATGACCGCCGGTATATTCACGGAGAGGTCCCCAACACATTGAATCAGCCAACAAGCTCACGCGCCATCCTCGTCGCCACGTGCCTGGTCGGCATCGTCCTTTGCGGACACCTTATCCTCCTTCACGCCGCGTCAGCCCCGCCAACAGGCAAAACCCGCACCTACTACGTCGCCGCCGACGAAGTGCAGTGGGATTACACTCCCTCTGGCCGTGATCAAGCCATGGGCATGGAGTTCGATGAGATTGGTAAGGCCTTTACCGAATCCGGGCCGCATCGCATTGGCCACGTGTACAAGAAGGCGATGTATCGTGAATACACCGACGCAACTTTCTCGACGCTCAAGCAGCGCAGCCCCGACGAAGCCTATCTGGGCATATTAGGTCCCATACTGCGTGGAGCCGTGGGCGACACCATCAAGATTGTCTTCAAGAACAACGGTTCACATCCCTTCAGCATGCATCCGCACGGCGTCTTGTATCTGAAGGATTCCGAAGGTGCAGACTACAACGACGGCACAAGCGGCACGGACAAAGCTGACGGCGCAGTGCCGCCTGGCGCGACCCATACCTACATTTGGCAAATCCCCGAGCGGGCCGGCCCCGGTCCCAACGATCCAAGTTCTGTGTTCTGGCTCTACCACTCGCATGCCGACGAACTGCAGGACGTGGCCTCCGGTTTGTTTGGCGTCATCGTTGTCACCAGAAAAGGCATGGCGCGCGAAGATGGCCGTCCCACGGATGTCGACCGCGAGTTCGTCTCCATGTATATCGCTATCAACGAGAATGAAAGCTGGTACCTGGACGACAACATCCGCGACCACACCACCGATCCCAAGGGTGTCAATAAAAAGGACACCAATCCGTTTACTCCTGGCGGAATGGCCGGCACTGTCGCTGGTACCGGTTTTATCGAAACCAATATCAAGTGGTCCATCAACGGATACATCTTTGGAAATATGCCGATGCCGACGATGAAGAAGGGTGAGCATGTGCGCTGGTACGTAGCGACGCTCGGCGACTTCTTTAATGCCCATACCCCACATTGGCACGGCAACACTGTTCTGGTTGCCGGCCAGCGCACCGATGTGCTCGTCGTCACCTCCGCGAATATGGTGACGGCCGACATGGTGCCTGACGCTCCCGGTATCTGGCTCTATCACTGCCACATCAGCGATCACATGCTTGCCGGAATGGTTGCCCGTTATGAAGTGAAATAGCGCTAGGACTCTGCGACATTGTCGGTTGGCTGGCTTCGGGTCTGGCATCCTGCAAGGATGCCGAGGCGGCTTGGATTGTGGCTCACGCTACAAACAAAACGGCGAGATCGATCGGATCACACTCACGGACGTCGGCGTTGGTCACTGCGATGCGAGTGTCCGTTTACAAGCAGACTGGCGCGCCCATATACTGACACCCTTTATGCGTTTCGGTACCAAGGAGATCAAGATGGCAGATACCCGCCCTACCAAGATGGCGCACGTTGTGTACCGCACCCGGCGGTTCGACGAAATGCTGCAGTGGTATCAAACCGTCTTTGGCGCCAGGATCCAGTACCAGAACCCGGCGCTGGCCTTCGCGACGTTCGATGACGAGCACCATCGCTTTGCATTTGCCAACCTGTCGCTCATGCAGCCTAACGGCTCCAGCGAAGACCGGCCGCCCACCGTGGGAGTGGATCACGTAGGTTATACGTTCGCCTCGTTGTCTGACCTATTCGAAACCTACGCTCGCCTCAAGCAGGACGGAATCCGTCCCTATTGGTGCGTGCATCACGGAATCACCGTTTCGGTTTACTATGCTGATCCCGATGGCAATCAGATGGAGTTCCAGGTGGACTGCTGTCGCTCGAACGAAGAGGCCCATGCCTTTATGAACGGGCCCCAATTTGGTGAGAATCCTGTTGGTGTGGAGTACGACCCGGACGAATGGCTCGCCCGTGTGCGTGCCGGTCAAACCGTTGCAGACCTTCTGCCGAGCTCGGGAGATCCATCACCCTCGCCGATTCGCGGAACGCTGGGCTCAATCCTACAGAAGGCCTAGCCGCATCCGTTGTTTGCCGCACATGTCCCGACTTGCGGATGGCCGTGTATTTCGCTGCGACCATCCCAAACCGAAGTAACGAGCAGCCTCCATGCGAAAGCGGCATCGAGGTTTCAATGCCTGTCAGTCGTTTGTGATTGCTTGGCGAGCGTTGGCACGAACAGAAATAGACCAATAGGGGAGGGTTCTGGATGGCCAAGTTCCTGTTTACCATGCTGCCGGCAAATGACCTCGGCTTGCCGACGCGCCTTGTACCCATCGCGCGAGCACTCGCAGATCGCGGCCACGACGTCGCCGTGTTCAATCCCGCGCCGGTGCCCGCAAAACTGATCGAGGATGCAGGGTTGAAGAACCTCCCGGTGCCATTGCGTCCAATGCCGGATTCGCCGGGTGACCTCGCTCAAGTGAGCCTGGGACGTGGAACAAATGTTCGGCGCCCTGTTTGCCGATGAGGGATTTGTGCGGGCGGCCACAGCTGTCCATGTCGATTTGATTCGCGATTTCGATCCCGATGTCGTAGTCGATTCCTTTGGACTGTTCTCCTGCCTCGCGGCGCGCATTCTCCAGGTACCCCTCGCCAGCGTGCTGCAGGGCAATTTTCATCCGGCAAGCCCTGGTTTCCTGTGGTGGGAAGGCGAGCGTCCGGACGGATTGCCCAGCGCAGCGCCCGCAATTAACAAGGTGGCAGGGGAATATGGCATAAAGCCCATAGAGCGCTGCGTCGATCTGCTGGCGGGCGACCTTTCCTTAATCGTCGGTACGCCGGAAACGGATCCTGTTTCCGCCAACGCAGAGGTCACTCACATCGGGCCAATTATCTGGCAGCGCGGCAATGCGACGCTGCCGGACTGGGTCCTTGCGCTCAGTCGCGACCAACCGGTGATATGGGTCTACTCCGGCAACCCCAGGTACGCCGACGCTCCCACTCCTATTGACTCGATAGTGGTGATTCGGGCGGCAATCGCGGCCCTTGCTGATGCCCCCGTGCAAGTTGTGCTGACAACTGGCTACCAGGACGTACCCAGGGAATTCGGTACGCTGCCGGCGAACTTCCATCACGCCGCCTATGTGCCGGGTCTTGCCATGGCTGAGCACTGCGACCTGATGGTGCATCATGGGGGTCACAGCTCGGTCATGACCGGCTTGTCCGCCGGCACGCCAGCGGTGATCATCCCGACCATAACGGAGCGCGAGAGCAACGCCCGTCGTCTGGTGGCATTAGGTGCTGGCGAGATTGTGATGCCTATGGGCGGCGCAAATTGTGAAAAGCATATCGACGCGAAGGAATTCAGCGCTAAGGTGCACCGTGTGTTGAACGAACCCGGCTATCGCAGTTCGGCTCGCCGGGTCGCCGAATCCATGCGCCAATATGGCGGAGTTCAGGAGGCCGCCAACCGAATCGAGAGACTAGCGGACGGTACGCATTTTGGGTGACGTATAACCCGTTAAGTTTTGCTTTAGCAACTCTGGGAGCGCACGCCATGGGTAGCCTGCCAGCTTTCGATCGCTATATCGGCGTCGACTATTCCGGCGCGGAGGCGCCGCAATCGATCCTCAAGGGCTTGCGCGTTTACATGGCAGACCGCAACGGACCTCCCACTGAGGTGCCGCCGCCACCCAGCCCTCGCAAATACTGGACAAGGCGAGAAATCGCCGAATGGCTGGTGGAACGCCTTTCAGAAAAGCAACCAACCCTGGTTGGGATTGACCACGGATTTTCCCTTCCACTGCAGTATTTCGAGAAATACCGACTTCCGCACGATTGGCCGGCATTCCTCGATGACTTCCACGGGCATTGGCCAACGGACGAGGACATCTACGTTGATTTTGTGCGCGATGGTCTCTTCGGCGATGCTGCCGCTCGGTGCGGGAGTTCTCGATGGAGGCGCATCACCGAAGTGAGGGCCGGGGCGAAGTCCGTTTTTCACTTTGATGTACCGGGCTCTGTGGCTAAGTCCACCCATGCCGGACTGCCGTGGCTGCGGTATATCCGCCTGGACCGTACCCACTGCGCACTTTTGGCCTTTCGATGGCTGGGATGTCCCGCCGGGACGGTCAGTTCTTGCAGAAGTATATCCATCGCTTTGGAGGCAAGGCTTTGCGCAGGAGAATCGCAACGACGACCAACATGACGCATTTTTCGCTGCAGAATGGGTGCGCCGCTCGGACCTGGACGGGACGCTTGCGGGGTTTTTGACTCCCGCGCTCTCGCCTCAAGAGCAAGAAGTGGCTCGCATTGAGGGCTGGATTCTCGGGATCAAATAACGGCGGTTCGCGGGCGTTTCGATCACCATCCTCTCCGGTTTCCCGGCCCGGGCAGGACCTATTTCCGCCCTTGGCATGTTCTGCATACACAATGGCGTGTTCTGCATGGCAAAGAACTGGCCGGCGATCTAAAGTGAAGGGCATGTACAAAGCAAAAGCCTATTCCGCTGCAAGTGCAACGTCGCCCCTTACCCGAACCACGATCTCCCGGCGCGATCCCTCCGAACACGATGTGCAGATCGAGATTCTCTTCTGCGGAATCTGCCACTCCGATCTACATGCGGCCCGGAACGAGTGGAGCGAGTTCATGTCAACGACGTATCCGATCGTGCCGGGGCATGAGATTGTCGGCCGTGTCACGAAGGTTGGCTCGGCCGTGACCACATTCAAACCGGGCGATCTCGCCGCGGTGGGCTGCCTGGTCGATTCCGACGGAACATGTCCTGAGTGTCGCGCCGGCTTTGAGAACTTTTGCCCCAACTTGACCCTTACGTTCGGTATGCCGGATAAGCATCTCGGAGGGGTGACGTATGGTGGCTACTCCGACAGCATCGTTGTGGACCAGAAATTCGTGCTGCGGGTACCGTCGAGTTTGAACCTGGCGGCCGCCGCCCCCCTGCTCTGCGCCGGAATTACGACGTATTCGCCGATGCGCCGTTGGAAAGTCGGCAAGGACAAGAAGGTTGGCGTCGTAGGACTCGGTGGACTCGGTCACATGGGAGTAAAGTTCGCTCGGGCGTTTGGCGCCCACGTGGTTGTCTTTACAACCTCTCCCAACAAGAAAGAAGATGCCCTTCGATTAGGCGCCCACGAAGTCGTCGTCTCGCGTGACTCCAACGAAATGCAAAAGCACGCCCGCAGCTTCGATTTCATCCTGGACGCGGTTTCAGCCGATCACGACATCAATGCCTATCTCAACCTGCTCGCCCGCGACGGTAATCTCACGATCGTCGGCGCGCCGGCGAAGCCCCTCGGTGTGCTTGCGTTTGCCCTGATTATGCGTAATCGCAACTTCTCCGGCTCGAACATTGGAGGCATCCGCGAAACCCAGGAGATGCTCGATTTTTGCGGAGAACATAACATCACTGCCGATGTGGAAGTCATCCCAATCCAGAAAATCAACGAAGCTTACGAGAGACTGCTCAAGTCGGATGTGAAATACCGGTTTTCGATTGATATGGCATCGCTCAAATCCGAGTAAAACGATGAACAAGCACCTTCGTTTCTCAGGTAGCACATTCTCGAAGTTGGAAGAGCATGGAGTTTCCGCCTCTGCGGTCCTGCGCCGAGCCGGACTGCCGCAGGAGTATGCCAAACAGCCGCTGGTACGCCTCAAGACCGAGGAACTGTTTGCGCTCTGGAATGCGATCGGTGAGGTCAGCACCAATTCCGCGATCGGCCTCCTGCTCGGCACGGAGAACCGTACCGAGCGGTTTCACCCCATCGGCCTTGCGGCTCTCTCTTCGGAGACGTTCGGTGCGGCCATGGACCAGATGGCCCGCTACAAACAGCTCACCTGCCCGGAAGAGATCCTGCAGAAGAAGGATGACGGAGAGTGGAGCATTCAGTTCCGCTGGCTTCTCGCGGAGGAAGTCGAGCCCCAAGTGATGATCGAATGCGCGTTTGCGTGGGTGCTTTCGATCGCCCGTCACGGCACGGGCACCCGGCTGTCTCCGCTTCGCGTCGAGTTCGTGCAAGCCCGCTCGAACCTGAAGGCGATGGAGCGTCACTTCGGTTGTCCCGTCCTTTGTGGGCACCCTCGCAATGCGATTGTGTTTCGTGCGGCCGACGCCGAGCGCAAATTCGTGACTCGCAATGACGAACTTCTGGGATTGCTCGCGCCTCAATTCGAAAAAGAACTGGAGCAGGGAAACGCCGACGAAAACTTCATTGAGCGGGTCAGATCGGCGATACAGCAACAACTGACCGGGCGACGCCCCACGATCGAAGACATCGCTAACGCGTTACACATCAGCTCTCGAACTCTGCAACGGCGCCTGCAAGAGGAGGGTTCCAGCTTTCAGCACGTTTTGGAAGAGGCCCGTCACCAGCTAGCACGCCGCTTCCTCAATAATTCCGTCCTCGAATTAAATGAGGCTGCCTACCTTCTCGGATACGAGGACGGGAACTCTTTTGTTCGTGCGTTCCGCGGCTGGGAAGGAGTTCCGCCCGCCACGTGGCGCCAACAACAGCGCGCCAGGGCTGCATCATGAATTGCAAGCGACCTTACATCATCTGCCACATGGCTTCATCGATTGACGGCAAAATCGATGGTCCGGCGCTGCGGAAAGTCATGCCACCAGGAGAGTTCGAAGCGCTCCATTCAATACTCGGCGGCGACGCCTGGATATGCGGTCGCACGACGATGCAGCAGCACTTTGCTGAAAATGAGCCGTTCGTATTCGCAACGAACACACCAGCGGGACCTCAGCCTCCGTACGTCGCACGGCGGTCAGAGTCGTACGCGATTTCTGTCGACACGAATGGAAAGCTACGCTGGTCAAGCAATAATCTCGATGGCGATCACCTCATTTGTGTGGTGAGTGAGCGTGCCCCGTCAGATTACCTCGACATGCTGCGGGAGAAGGAGATCTCGTATGTGGTCTCTGGAGCTTTTTCCATCGACCTGGCGCAAGCTGTCAAGCTACTAGGCGAGCACTTTGGTATCCGAACGCTGCTGCTCGAAGGAGGCGGCCACATCAATGGCGCCTTTCTGCTGGCTGGCTTGGTGGATGAGGTGAGCCTCTTGCTGCTCGCAGGTATCGATGGACGCCATGACATTCCGGCGGTCTTCGACGGTGTTACTGATTCGAAGCACAACGCCGTTCCTCTCAAATTGATATCCGTCGAGCAGCGTGAGAGCGATGCTCTTTGGATTCGCTACGAAGTGCTCCGTGACTAAGCCGGGAGCACCGCACTCAAGGAGCAATCATGCAGAAACGTAAATTAGGAAAGCTCAATCTCGAAGTCTCGGCCATCGGCCTTGGCTGCATGGGCTTGAGCTTCGGTTACGGCCCCGCAAACGAGAGGCAACAGGCGATCACGCTCATTCGGACGGCATTCGACCGCGGCGTGACATTCTTTGATACGGCCGAGGCATACGGTCCGTTTGCGAATGAGGAACTCGTGGGCGAAGCAGTTGAGCCTTTTCGTAAGCAAGTTGTGATCGCGACCAAGTTCGGCTTTCAGGACGGAGATTCGCACAAAGGATTGGATAGCCGTCCGGAGCGCATCAGAGAGGTTGCCGACGCGGCCCCGAAACGGCTCAGAACCGATGTCATCGATCTCTTTTACCAGCACCGCGTCGATCCAAAAGTGCCAATCGAAGACGTTGCCGGTACGGTAAAAGACCTGATCCAGCAGGGCAAAGTAAAGCACTTCGGTCTTTCCGAGGCGGGTGTTCAGGCAATTCGTCGTGCTCACGCCGTCCAATCCGTCACTGCAGTACAGAGCGAATATTCGCTCTGGTGGCGAGAGCCGGAGCGGGAGATTCTGCCAGTTCTTGACGAACTGGGAATCGGATTTGTTCCGTTCAGTCCGTTAGGAAAAGGATTTCTCACAGGTGCAATTAACGAGAATACGAAGTTCGATACCACTGATTTCCGCAACATCGTTCCCCGTTTCAATGAGGAGAACCGCAAAGCGAACCAGACTCTGGTGAATGTGCTCAGCGACATCGCAGCGCAAAAGAAGGGCACACCAGCGCAGATCGCGATTGCCTGGTTGCTTGCTCAGAAACCGTGGATTGTCCCGATTCCCGGAACTACGAAGCTGCATCGGCTTGAGGAGAATCTGGGTGCGGCGAACATCCAACTGTCCGAGAGCGATCTCCGCGATATCACTGCAGCTGTTTCGAAGATCGCGGTGCAAGGCGATCGATACCCGGCGCATCTGCAGCAGCGAGTCAATCGCTGATCTCGGTGCCGCGGTTCTTGGGCCGCGCCCTTTTATCGCATCATTTCGAATTGTGAGGGTCTCGATATGGCACCAAACGAAAGAGCACAAAGGATTCACGATGAATTGTTTCCGGGTCACGTTTCCACGCTGGCGGTGACGGACCCGGAGTTGATTGACGTCTTCGACAATTTCACCTTTGATGAAGTGCTCAGTCACGGCAGCCTCGATGCGCGGACCCGCCTGATGCTGCAGCTCGCATCAATGATCGCCTCGCAGGCGCTGCGCGAGTATCGCGTGATGATTCGGCCGGCGCTCACCGTCGGTGTCACCGCAGTCGAAATCAAGGAAATCGTTTACCAGGCTGTCCCGTATGTGGGAATGGCCAAAGCGTTCGATTTCCTCCTCGCAACCAATGAAGTCCTGAAGGACAACGGAGTCGAGTTTCCACTTCCGGGCCAGTCTACGACCACGCCGGAAGACCGCGCCGAAAGGGGCTTAGCGATGCAGAAACAGATCATCGGCGACAGTGTTGTCGACAACCTGTACGCATCCGCGCCGGAAGACCAGAAACACATTCAGAGATTTCTTTCCGCCAACTGCTTCGGCGACCACCTGACGCGCTCAGGGATTGATGTACCAACACGCGAGCTGCTCACCTTCAGCATGCTGGTATCCCTTGGCGGGTGTGACCCGCAGGTAAAAGGTCATGTCGCCGCTAACCTTCACGTCGGCAACAGCCGTGCCAAGTTGATCGAGGTGCTTACGCAGTTGTTGCCCTTCATTGGCTATCCTCGCACCCTCAATGGGCTGCGGGCGGTGGATGAGGTCACGCCGCCGCAATCGCCGAAACCTTCGGGGAGAACTGAGCATGTCTAACAAGACTGTGCTCGTCGTAGGCTCGACCGGCAGCATTGGACACCTCGTCGTGGAAGAGGCAATCCGGCAGGGGTACGCAGTCCGCGACTTGGTGCGAACGCCGTCGAAGGCCCGCAAATTCCCTCCTCAAGTAGAGGTGATTTCGGGAGATGTGACTCGCCCGGAAACGCTGACCGCCGCAGTAGACGGTATCGATGCCATCGTCTTCACACTCGGCTCAGACGGGGCCGGAAAGGTGGGAGCGGAGAGCATCGACTATGGCGGCGTTCGCAACATCTTGTTTGCGCTTGGCACGCGAACCGCGCGGATCGCGCTCATGACTTCCATCGGGGTCACGAACCGCACCGGTTCCTACAACAGCTCTACGGAGTCGCACGATTGGAAACGGCGGTCCGAGAGGCTGGTGCGCGCAAGCGGACTGCCGTACACGATCGTGCGTCCCGGCTGGTTCGACTACAACGGTCCCGACGAGCACCGGCTGATGCTCCTGCAGGGTGATACACGCCAAGCCGGCAATTCCAGCGATGGAGTCATCGCCCGCAGCCAGATTGCTGAGGTTCTCGTTCACAGCCTCACATCAGATCAAGCCTTGGGCAAAACATTCGAGCTGGTTGCGACCAAAGGTCCAGCCCAGAAGGACTTCGACCCTCTCTTCGCAGCACTAGATCCTGACCCGGAAGAGGGCCTGGACGGCGTGCGCGATATGCCGAACCAGCCGCTGGAAGATGAGCCCCAGAGCGTGAAGGCCGATCTGCACACCGTGTTAGCAGACCTCCGTAAAAGGTAGCCACGGGGAGAGGTGTTTCAAGCCATGAAGAAGAGCTACTTGCAACTCCTAGCCGCGGGTCTGATCCTTCTAACTACAGCGGCCTTATCCCTGAACGTAAAGCTGTCGTTTTAGTTCTGAATTTTGTTTTGAAGGTGCCGTGCACCAGTAGAGCTGGAAACGGAAAGTGGTTAGGCATGGGGCCTAGCCTGTCACGCAGGGATATCGGTATTGCTGCACCATGTTTACTCCCAGCCAGGGACACGAAGATGGGGTACAAGAATGGTGAAAAGAACATTTCCCTTGTCGAAGGTCTACGGCCTGCTTGAGCCAGGGCCGGTCGTACTGGTGACAACCGCCCACAAGGGACGAGCTAACATCATGACTATGTCTTGGCACACGATGATGGAATTCGAGCCGCCGATTGTGGGCTGCGTGATCAGTAACCAGGACTACACGTTCGGTATCTTGAAGAAGACCAAGGAATGTGTGATCAACATCCCGACGGTGGAGCTGGCGGCCAAAGTAGTGGGCTGCGGGAATACCTCAGGGCGCGACGTCGACAAGTTCAAGTCCTTTCAACTTACGCTAGCCGCCGCCTCCCTGGTGAAGGCGCCACTAATCGACGAGTGCTATGCGAATCTCGAATGCAAGGTCGTCGATGCGCGGATGGTGGCCAAGTACAACTTCTTCATCTTGGAGGTCCAGAAGGCGTGGATCGCCCCCTCAACAAAGCACCCGCGGACACTTCATCATCTGGGGAAAGGCATGTTTGTGGTTGCCGGCAGGACGATCAAGTTGCCTTCGAAGATGAAATAACTTCCGTTGTGAAGAGCGAAATTGGCGGCGCACGGTCCGTTCGTCTGCCCAGTTCTCCGATGAGCTGAGGCATCTGATACGACTTAAGGACCGTACGCCGACATCACGGTAGGGGTTACTGAGGGCGGACCGATTGCAGAAACGCCGCCAACTTTGCCGTGGCCTTGTACTGCGGAATTGGTTCCAGCTCCTTGAACGCACTGGTGAATGCGTTGGACAGGCTCCACATGGTTCGCGCCTGGAACTCCTCGTGCACGGGCTGAAAGTACAGATCATGCACTCGCCGCGCGAGGTGCTTGGGAAACCCAGACTCCTCCTCGATGAACGCCTGGTAGATCAGCAGCTTTGCCGAAGCCGTTGACAACTGCAGCGCCTGCCATTCTTCGACTTGCTGCTTCAGCGGCCCGAAGTTCCTCTGCATCCGATCGACACCGATGGCCAGGCTGTCTTCGAGTGAGAAGTGCTTGGAATGCTTCGCGAGCACGGGAGTGTATTCCCCGTGAAACGCGAGGTTCTCGCAAACGAAAACTCTCAGCCCAACGGTGCATGAAAGCCGGAATGACTTATCATGGGAATTCCGCAATCCGATGGCGAAACGGCATCCGTCGAAGCCGGAGCTCAAATCCATCACCCCGAACATGCGCATCCCGTCGGATGACACGGCGTATTCCTCCCGCACCACGCCGATCTGGCGAAAGCCGAAAGCTTCGATCAGCTTCTCCACCACCGCGAAATGGGGAATGGGTTTGTGGGTTGCTGTGGCCGCCGGCGTTGCCACGCGGGCCAGTTCTTCCCGGGTTAGCTTTGCTCCGTAGGAGCACAGCGTCATCGTCGGAGCGGGCGCCGGTACTGGGCTGATGAGGACCGCACCTGGCTGTTCCTGCTCGATAAGGTTCGTCTCTTGCATCGCATTTCCTCCAAATGAAGATCGGGAGAGCCAGCAGACGACTGAGTCCACCGCTCTCCCGAGTGGTTGTGCCGCTTCCGGCGGTTCGGCGCCCAACATCATCAGACGTCTCCGTCTGTGCAATTGGGCAATTACATGGCTTTGGTGCTCAAGCTGCGCAAACTAAGCCATTGGTGATCAAATCGAGAAACCAGATTTGGTCTACTCTCCGCAGATCAATGTCGGTGGGGTGTTCGAGGATGAAACGCCGCACGTCTTTCTCGTGGATGAGATAAATATCCCCGTTCTGTTGTTCAGTTCGCGCGGTGCCGCGACGCTTGGCTTTCAGGTGGCCGCTCTTGATCCACCGGGTCACCGCGTGTGAGTCAATTCCCAGCGCCTGCGCGAGACCATTGGCGGAATAGAAGCTCCCGTCATCCTTGAACCGCATTCGTTTCAGCTTGAGGTGAATTCCAGTTACCGTGCGAGAGTATCCGGCGGCCTTCAGCTTGAGGCGGATGCGCTCGTCGCTCATCCACGCATAGCGCGCCAAAATCTCCAGCTCCCGCTCGCTCCAGGGCAGCTCTTTGGTTCGCGCCAGGCCCAATTCGCGGGCACGTTTCTTCAGCGCCCAATGCGGCATACCGACCTTCTTGGCCAGCGGCCGGATACCGGGTCGCGTCTTCGCGTCTCGATGGTTGAGATAGATCTCTCGGATGAGCTGGTCGATCTGGTCAGTGAAGACGTACTTGCGTCGGCTCTGAACTTTGACGCGATCACGATCACGGGCGACGCAGAGGGCTGCCTTACAAACCGGCGGAGACTGGCTCGGGTATAACTGTTCCATAGCAATTCCTGATGTGCAGGTTCTGAGTTCTGGGACCTCGGTGAACAAGGGATGACCGACTGGAAGACCGCAACGCTGGGTAAGACAGGCTGGAAAGCAGGCCGTCTCGGTCTGGCATCCAGCTATGGCGCGGACGAGCGTTGCGTGCAGATGGCGTTTGAGCGGGGCGTCAATTACCTGTATTGGGGCTCGATGCGTACTGCCAAGTTCGGCTCTGGACTGCGCAGCCTGCGATCACGTCGGGATGAGTTCCGCCTCGTTATCCAGTCTTACTCGCGTATTGCCGCACTGGTCCCGTGGAGTCTGCAGCGGGCATTGAAGTCGCTGGGCATGGATCACGCTGACATTCTCCTGCTAGGGATGTGGAACAAGGACGTCAGCCCTGCAATCTTCGATCAGGCGTTGCGGCTTCGCGAGCGCGGTCTGATACGCGCCATCGCCGTCTCGACCCACAACCGGCCACAGGCAGCAGCAATGGCCGACCACAATGGCGACGTCGATATCCTTCATGTCCGCTACAACGCCGTGCATCCGGGCGCGGAACGGGACATCTTCCCAAAACTGCCGGCGCCTGAGGTCAGGCCCGGAATCGTGGCGTTTACGGCCACCTGTTGGGGCGACCTGATGAAACCTGACAAGGTTCCCGCCGGTGATAAGGTCCCCACGGCGAGTGATTGTTATCGGTTCAATTTGACGAACCCTGCGGTTGACCTCTGCCTTACGGGTCCCAGATCAGTCTCTGATCTAACTGCAGCGCTTGACGCGTTGGACAAGGGCCCAATGACTCCAGAGGAAATGGACTGGATGCGGCGGGTTGGCCAAGCCAAGTACTTCAAGCCAAGCCTGTTCTCCATCAAGGGGTAAGAGAACGAAATTGGCCCCGCCGGTGCTATGATTTGATCACCAAAATCCATATGTATCTCCGCCTCAACGCTTCGAACCGTTGGGGGCATTTTTCGTGCTGGGACTTCGAACCAGTACCGAACACTTCCCTTCTTGCGTTGTCCTACAATGAGCGTTATGGCGGAGAACCCGAAACGCGCACTTTTGGTTATTGACGTCCAGAATGAATACTTCACCGGTAAGCTGCCCATTACCTATCCTGCAGGGAGTCTGGCGAACGTGTTGTCTGCCATGGATTCAGCGCACGAACACGGGGTGCCGGTGGTCATAATTCAGCACGCATCACCGCAACCTGACGCTCCGGTCTTCCGCAAAGGCAGCAAGGAATGGGATCTACATTCAGAAGTGGCCGCGCGACCGCATGATGTACTCATCCACAAATCGTTGCCCGGCAGTTTTACCGGTACGGAACTCGAGACGTGGCTGCGCGACCGTGGCGTGGAGACGGTTGTCATTGCCGGCTACATGACCCAGATGTGCTGCGACACGACGGCACGCCAGGCAATGCATCTCGGCTTCGGAGTGGAATTTCTTTCCGACGGAACCGGCACACTGGCCATCAAGAACGACGCGGGAGAAGTTTCCGACGAGGAGTTGCATCGGGCGATCCTGGTCACCCAGCAGATGCGATTCAGCCGCGTCATGAAGACAGGCGACTGGATAAAACAGCTGTAACCCCAGATTGGCATCTCGACACGCTGAGTCGACAATTCCCAGCAATGCTTACCGACCGACCGCCGAGCACAGCAGCGTTACGCGCAAGGTTTCTTGAGAGCGACCGGCTCACAGCGTTGGAAGTCCCCGAGGACGACCAGTTGCAAGCGTTGGCAAAGTCTATCGCTTCCGCCATGCAAGGCAGCACGGCCGCGTCCGTTCGCCAGGCATGTGCAGAGTTTCTGTCGGTTGCATCTGGTTTCTACTTGGTTCGGCAGCCCGGGATCCGAGCCCTTGCTGCCCGCCCGCTTCGAGTCCGCGAAGGCGGTTCGGCTATTGAGTTGTTCGGGGACTACCATCCCGAAACCCTACTCATCCGTCTCTGGATGCGGACCGCCATCAAGAAACAAGTCACCTCGTACGGTACGTTTCTG